>JARFRT010000325.1 GCA_029287105.1 Akkermansiaceae bacterium
AGTCAACACCCCTTGCGTCGCAGTACCTGCAGGTCAAGGTGAATGGTGACCTCGCCCTGCTCCGGGCCCTCGGCAAGGAGCTGTGCGAACGTGAGGCGGCACAGCCGGGCTGCGTGGTCGACCACGACTTCGTCCGGCAGCACACCCAGGGGATCGACGCCTACCGTCGGCGCTGTGAAGACGCCGATTGGGACCAGCTTGTTGCCCAGTCGGGCATTGGCAGAAACGACATCCGCCAGCTGGCCGACACCATCCTCCGTGGCGAGCGCAAGCTGGTCACCTGCTGGGCCATGGGGATCACGCAACACCGCAATGCCGTCGCCACCATCCGCGAGATCAGCAACCTGCACCTGATGCTCGGCGCGATTGGACGGCCCCATGCCGGCCTCTGCCCGGTGCGCGGCCATAGCAACGTGCAGGGCGACCGTACGGTCGGCATCTACGAAAAAATGCCCGAGCAGTTTCTCGCTGCCCTCGATGGTGAATTCGGCATTACCTGCCCACGCAAGGACGGCTATGACACCGTCGAGGCCATCCTCGCGATGCACCAGGGTGACGCCAGGGTGTTTTTTGCCCTCGGCGGGAACTTCCTGCAGGCCTCGCCTGATACCGCGTTCACCGCGCAGGCGCTATCAAACTGCACACTCACCTGCCAGGTCTCCACCAAACTGAACCGCAGCCACCTGGTCACCGGTAAAACGGCGATCATCCTCCCCTGCCTCGGCCGCAGTGAACGCGACACCCAAAACGAAGGAGACCAGTTTGTCACCTGTGAAAACTCCATGGGCATCGTACACATGTCCAAGGGCAAGCTCAACCCGGCCTCACGCGACCTACTCAGCGAACCGGACATCGTCGCCCGCCTCGCCGAGGCCACCGTGGGCGACAGCCCGACCATCAACTGGCGCTGGCTGGTGAGCGACTACGATCGCATCCGGGACCTGATTGAAAAAATCATCCCCGGCTTCGCACCGTACAACCGGCAAGTCCGTCACCCCGGCGGCTTCTACCTACCCAATCCTGCCAAGGACCGCGTCTGGGACACACCCTCCGGCAAGGCCGAGTTCAGTGACTCCGCCTGTGATCAGTTTGAAGTCGCCGAGGGTCGGCTCATCCTGCAGACCCTGCGTAGTCACGACCAGTATAACACGACCATTTACGGCCTCAACGACCGCTACCGCGGCATCGGCATGGGACGGCGGATCATTTTCCTCAATCCGGACGACATGAAAAGCCGTGGCATCGCGCCGGTTTCATTCGTCGATATCACCAGCCACTGGGAGGACGGCGAAAGACATCTGGAAAAATTCTACGCCATCCCCTATGACATCCCCGCAGGGACAGCCGCCGCCTATTTCCCCGAGGCGAACGTGCTTGTGCCGGTTAACTCCACTGCGTTGGAAAGCAATACGCCGACCAGTAAGTCCATTGAAATAAGTATCCAGCCATCCACCTGATCATGCCCCCGAAAACCTACATCGTCTACATCCTCAAGAACCGTATGAACCGACGCTTCATCGGCATCACCGATGATGCCGAGGCCGAACTCCGCGCGCACAACAAAGGCCAGTTCAAAGGCACCAAGGCATTCAAACCCTGGCAGCTGGAGTGGTACAGCGGACCGCTCTCGCGCAATGACTCACTGCGCCTCGAGGAAAGCCTGCGGCACCATAAAACCAATACCGCGATGCTCGAGTCGATCACGCACAAGCATGACATGGGCATGTAACGGGGGGGGCTTCCGGATGGACGGCCCCGACCTGGCAATGGCCGCTACTTGCGTTTGATCTTGTAGCCGGTGGTATCGACCTTGAACCGGCTGTCGGGGATGGCGACATCAAGGCTATAGCGCGTGAACCGGGTGCTGATCACGCTTTTGTCATCGAGGTGGATTTCAAATCCTGCGGTGCGGCTTGTCCTGGCGTCCACGGAAAGAATCAACCATGGCACCCGCTTGCGGAACCGACGGTTTGTCGGTGTAAACGTGGCGTGATAGACCCCGTTGACCACCTTGGTGTCCTTAATGATGAAACGCTTCTCAAACTCGTCCATGTTTTCACCCATATCACCGGTGAGCAATTCGAACTGGCGGGCGTATTTGCTATCGGCCCCCATCATGACGGCCTCGTTTTTCTCTTTGTCCAGATAAAGGTAGCTGTCGTTTTTCCTCAGCACCGTGACCACGGCGGGGTCTCCCATTTGCCAGAGAAACAGGTTGGGCCGCTTCGCCCACATCTTTCCTCGATGCACGAGGGGTTTACGCAGGGTCACCAGCTTGCGGGTCTGCACGAACTCGGCATAGGCCGAGTGGTGTTCCTGCTGCGACTTGAGCCACTTTTCCAGCGGGGCCTTATCGATCGTCGCCGATGCCACAGGCGCAAAAAGCACAGCCGCCAGCAAGAGGATGAGGGGTGATTTCATGGTGGCAATATAGCGCATCCCGGGCTGTGGCGCAGTCGGCAATTTTCTCTAAAAAACCATTCGATAAGTTATTGTTCGAAGCTATAGTCGGCGCATGGAAAATCCTTACGCCAGCCCGGCCAGCCCTTATGCCAACCCTTACACGGTTGCCGCCCACCCCATCGAAGCCCGCACCGCATTCATTCGCGCCACCTATGGCCACCTTGCCGGAGCCATCGCCGCGCTTGCCGTGCTGGAGGCATTGCTGCTGTCCATTCCCGGGATCGAGTTCACCGTCGTGAGCATTCTCGCCACCAGCCCCTACATGTGGCTGGTCGTGATGGGTGCCTTTATGTTTGTCTCCCACATCGCCAATAAGTGGGCGATGAGCTCGACCAGCAAAAACACGCAGTATCTCGGACTTGGCGTCTATGTCGCTGCCGAAGCCCTGTTCCTCCTGCCCCTGCTGGTATTCGCCAAATTGAAAATGGGCGGCAGCAGCCTGCTCATCTATCAAGCCGGAGGAGCCACCCTGGCCATCTTCCTGGCCCTGACCTTCATCGCGTTCACCACCAAGAAGGATTTCTCATTCCTCGGCGGCATGCTGAAAATCGTCGGCATGGTCGCGCTCGGCATCATTGTCGTCGCCATCGTCTTCCCCAGTGCCATCACCCTCGGTCTCTGGTTTTCCGTCGCCATGGTGGTCTTCGCCGCCGGCACC
>JARFRT010000342.1 GCA_029287105.1 Akkermansiaceae bacterium
AGAGTAAGCACCTTCGAATCTCCGGTGGAATTCACCCACACATAGACATCAGCAGAGGTGCCCGGATATTTGAACAACATGGAACCATCGCTGCCATAACCCAGGGATTGGGCTTTGGGGCCGACCTGGGTATTGGCCCAAGTCGCGTTATCAACAGGGATTGAGCCATCATTGTAGGTGGCTATACGTTGCACCGCGCCGGTGAAAGTAACCCGGTACACACGGATTGCCATGGAATTACCACCACCATCATCAACTCGCTCCGTCGTGGCAATCACAATACTTCCGGAGCTTGTCGTGATTTTCGAGGTTTCCAGCACCTCCTTACCGAGGACATTGAGGTCGGTGGCAACCACATTGCCCGAGGCATCGACCCGGTAGAGCTTCAGATCCAATACGGGGCGGTTCGGGTACGTGTCAAAATCGGCATAACGGTTATTCCAAACAATCAGTTCATTATTAGTGACATAGAGGGGCACGGCGAGCTCTGTGTTAGGTACTTGTCGGTAGTCACCCTCTTTATCACCCCATAACAGGACGCCGCTCAGGTCAACCATGACCCGTGAGCCGTCATCACCGAATTTGGCCACACTCAGGCTGTTACCAAACGCAGTGAATGAATCAGAGATGGTCACGCTATCGTCGCGCAGGAAGGAGAGATGCTTGTGCTGCTCAACTTCGGGGATGACAAGCTGGGCCTCGACCGCGGTGGGTAGCATTGCGAGTGTTATTGCCGCTAGGGCGGCTCCAATAGACTTCATAGGTGTAGGTGTAGGTTTAGGTGTAGATTGAGATGGAGATCCAAGCGTGGAAAGTGGAGAACCAAGCGTGGAAAGTGGAGATCCAAGCGTGGAAAGTAGAGATCCAAGCGTGGATCGAGCCGTAGATTCAAGGGCAGGTTCAGATTTAAGCATGGGCGTGATTGGCTTCATGAGTATCGACGCAAAGTTGAAAAGTTCAGCATGGGTTAGTGCGATACTGAATTATTCGACTGAGGAGGCAAGAAAAAAGGCGGCATTCCGGCTTATTTCTCGATCATCGGGAGACAACCGGGCGAGATGCCCGGATCACCAGTCAAGCTCGCTAGGGTGCGGGCGGAGCTTCCGGGCCGCGCAGATTGAAGCGAAGCCTGAAAAACGCCTGGGGCACAGCCTTGAGAGTGCGCAGGTTATAGGTGATTCTCTCGTTAGTGATTGAGTCGACCGACACCGACAAGGCAAACCCATCCCATGGCGCCATGCCGTGCTTGCTTGCCACCTGGGTCCAGGTTACCACGTCGAGACTTTGTTCGATGATGTAATCGATGTCCTGGGGCATATCCAGAGGCAAGGTGATCTTCATGGAGCCATTCGCCTGGGGGACCAGGGGCGTCTCCACGTTATGAACGGTCGGGTCGGTGCGCAGGGCGTGCTCAACAAAGTTAAGTAGCCCGTCGCCGTCCTTGTCACCTCCGGGAAGCAGGTCCAATCCGTATTGTTCGATAAAGGCGAGGTAGGGCGAGGCGATGATGCCGGCTTCAAAAACGGGGTCGATGAGGAACTGCGCTCCTTTTTTGGATTTGTTCAAGCCATGGATGGCGAGCACATTTTCACCGGCGACGAGGCTATCGCGAGCGGCAGCCCCGTTGAGATCAATCTCGTCAGGGATAACCACATCCGCGAACGACCTCAGTGTACCGGCTGTGCTATTCCACGCCAACGGTCCGGCGGGGACATTGCGGCGGGCCACCTCAACCCCATTGATGTAGGCGACAAAGCCGTCGTTGTATTTCATTTTCAGCATGAGCCCACTCACATAATTCATGGTGGGCAGGGAAAATGGAATGCGGATGAATGCCGAGGGTGACTTCCCCTTCATCGCCGCCTTCAAATTGCCACCCTCGCCGATCCAGATCAGATAATCATCGTTACTGTTGAATCCCAGTCCGGTTTTCGCCATGGCCCAGGTTGAGTCATCAAAGGCTGGGGCGACCCATGCCATACCGAGGTCATTGGACAGTGGGATCGACCATCGCGCGGGTGTCCCTGAGGCGACCACCTTGCGGCTCTCAAAAACCGCCTTCACGGTCATCTCCTTGAAAGTGCGAATCTCGCCATCCGAGCTTTCCAAGGCAATCACATTGGGAAGGGAATCCTTAAAGGTGATTTCCGGGATGGATACTGTTGGATTGGCAATCGTCGCGGTCCCTGACAGCACCAGCCACTCGGTGGCAGGGATGGTCGCGGCAGGAATGCCGTCATCGACGGCACGCCCGTTGAGGGCACCCTCATGGGAGTAGTATTCCTCAGGTGAGGATATGGTAATGGCAGGCCCTCGGTTGGCGAACATCCGGGCATCACCGGGGGCTTCGACTGAGACCTGCATCTCGGTTTGACTCACCAACCCGTCGCTCGCCGCCGTGAAACGCAAGGTGTAGAGCCCGGGCTGGGTAAAGGTTGCCCGGGTCGTCAATGCGTCGGCAGGATCGAATTTCGCGACCCCGCCCGCGGGCCCTCCCACCTGCGTCCATACGCTCGTATGCCCCGTTCCTGCGACGGTAGCCCTCAGCACGAGGCCATTGCCGGCCAGGATACTCACGGCCTCGGGCACAGGATCCACAATATCGATGATCAGTCCACCCAGTCCCTCGATATTTCCCGTGATCCCGTATTGGCCGAGGCTTCCATAATCGTTGAAACCGGAGGCATCCGGAGATCCGTCCGCGATGCCTTCAACATGAAAATAATAGACTCCCGGATCCAGAGTCTCGGTGATGGACGCCGTATAACCAGGAGCCTCACTGGTGCCAATGACATTGCCGGAATCATCATAGAGGCTTGCCTGGATATTCATATTCGTGGCGGCCGAAGTATTCAAAGCGGATAACGTGGTTACTCCTCCATTGGTCTGGAAGCTGAACACATCCACATCATCCGTGGTGCTGATCACGCCCGTCACACTGACATCCCCTGCCCCGGCACCCCCTAACTGATGTGCCTCGGCATTGCTGTCGCCATAATCCTCCTCGCGATAGCCGAAGCCGTTGGTTTGCGTGCTGGAAATCATTGCCAGATCATCCTCGGTATTGGTGTTGTTGGTGTAGTTGCCTTCGCTCCAGTTGACCACTGAGTGACCGTACGGGGCGCCCATGATCGGCCCCCAGGTGCCGTTGCCGGGGTGATATTCCTGAGCCCCCAAACCATCGTGCCGCAACCCGAAGGTATGTCCAACCTCATGAGAGACCGCTATCGCCCCGTCATTGACATCAAGAACGAACACCCAGCAGGGATCAACCGATCCGTCGTAAAAAGATTGCAGGTAAGCCACGCCTCCTGCGGAAGGTTCCGCATCCTTTGTAGGGGTGATAATCACATGCATGCGCCGGTTCACGGGTGCAGCATCGAAGACGGCTCGATCCGTGGTCACATTGAGATCAAACGGCCTCATGTCCTCCGAGACAATATCCCACATCTGGCGGATTTCAGCTTCGGAATGGCCGGACTCCTCGGCGTTGATGGTTGCTCCGTTCAGCCATCTTGTGCCGGAGACGACCTCACCGTCAAAATCGAGATAAACACAAGCCTCAGCCGAAGCCCGGCTATTAAGCAGCGGGACAATGGCGGATACTCCTGCGGCAGTAAAGGGCGCATCACTCATTGGCATCCCCACGCTCTCGTCGGTCACGCCGCTCGCGCAGATATAGTGCTGAAAGGGGATCTCCTGCAAGAGCCACTGGCCACCGCGGCCGGTAAATTTGTACACTTGGTTCTCACCGTTCTCGGTCAGGATCACATTCCCGATCACACCGCCCTGAGTATCTTCCAGCCAGTAGACCGACCCTTGCTGGCCAACGAGGCTCATGGTTATGGCCCTGCGCCCCTCGGCCGCGTCCTTGGTCACGGTTACCGTCCCGCGTAATTTCAACTCCTCACCGAAACTCAGTTCAAGTTGGTCGCCGGGTTTGGAGTCAACCACCCTGGCGGAGTGGTTCACGATCACCTGCTTCGCCTGGGAGAGTTGGTGATCTGCGTGGGCATGACCGCAATGATTAAGGGAGGCGCAGTCCCCCTGCGTTAGTCCCGCTTCCGCATGGAGCGCATCGGACGAAACTTGATCCGGCCTGTTCAAATTGACAGAGCAAACCACGCCCACTGCAGCGCAGAGAACCAGCAAACCCAACCCATACACACGTGATTTCGCACACCTCTCTTTAACATTGATTAGTAAATTCATAATAAGCCGTAGTATGGCTTTGAGGGTCTATTTTACCATCATCATGTCAATCCCTAATTGTTAAAAGTCAGAGAAACACCAAAGCTGAAAAACCCGCGGGAGTCTTCGCCACCCCGACACCCAACAGAGGCGTTCATTCACCCTGCATCGGCTACAAGGCAAGGCCGCCAGAAGCGCCACAAAACACCCGCTCGGGTAATCCGTCAAAAGCTCCCAGGGCGACCAAGCTAGGTATTTTTCAGACAGAATTGCCAGCATTTCACAGAATTAGGCTTCTCAATAGCGGGAGTTGGACAGGCAGGATGATCTTTGAAAGATATGTTGGGGCTGAACCAGCCTACTTCTTGAAAAAATTCTGTTCATTTTGCAAATTGCCTAAGGGCTATCTCCGCGAGCTCCGGTTCTGTCAAGCGCCTCAGGCATCAACTGCTCATCTCTCCCTAGCTCGGTCGCCCTGCAAAAACTGCAGCTTGGGATCCTTGGCAGGCAGCCCTAACGCCCGATGGTCAGCCCGGCAAGCAACAGCTCTGCGTTTGTGCCGGTTTTAGACAAGTTCTTGAGCAAGGTTTCGATGGCTTCACCAATGGGCAGGGATGCAAGCTGACGGCGAATTTCCAGCACCTTGACCATCTCATCGGGATGGTAGAGTCGGTCATCATTGCGGGTGCCGCTCTGCGGGATGTGGATGGCGGGGTAGATCCGTTGCTCGGCGAGCTCGCGATCGAGTCTGACCTCCATGTTTCCGGTGCCCTTGAACTCCTCGAAAATGACGTCGTCCATCCTGCTTTCCGTCTCCACGAGGGCGGTCGCCAGGACAGTCAGGCTGCCGCCTTCCTCGCAGTTACGCGCGGCACCGAAGAATTTCCGGCTTTGCTGGAGGGCCGCCGGGCTGAGTCCGCCGGACCCGATGGGGCCGCCACTGCGTTGTGCGTTGTTGTGTCCGCGGGCGAGACGCGTAAGGCTGTCGAGCAGAAGGACCACGTCCTTACCGAGTTCGACCAGGCGTTTGGCCCTTTCCATGACGAGTTCCGACACCTGGGCGTGACGTCTTGCGGGTTCGTCAAAGGTGGAACTGAAGACCTCGGCATCGACTGTTTCCTCGAAATCCGTGACCTCCTCGGGTCGTTCGTCGAGCAGCAGGATAATCAACTCCACCTCGGGATGATTGAGTTGGATCGATTTGGCGATCTGCTTGAGCATAATCGTCTTACCCCCGCGTGGCGGGGCCACAATCAGGCCGCGCTGGCCCTTGCCCAATGGCGCGATCAGGTCCAGGACACGGGGCGACATGCCGGTTTCCTGGTTTTCGAGAATGATGCGTTGATCGGGAAACATGGCGGTGAGCTGATCAAAACTTTTCGGTTTTTGGTACTCGCCAACCGGCATGCCCTCGACCTCGAGCACCTCGCTCGCGGAAATGTACTTGTCCCTTCCCTTGGGTCCCCGCAGACGGACCTTGATCTTCTGCCCGACGAGAAGGCCGTGTTCGCGGATGAGATGACCGCTCATATAGAGATCGTCCGGGGAAGTCTTGAAGCTCTTGGCCGGGTCACGCAGCATGGCGTAATTATCCTTCGCCTGCTCCATCACCCCCTCCCCCTCGATAAGAACCCCCTCACGGGCATAATAGGATATCAAATCAAACACCAACTGGCTCTTGGATGCCCTGGCTGGGATTTTTACCGGCAGCGCCTCCAGCATCGA
>JARFRT010000357.1 GCA_029287105.1 Akkermansiaceae bacterium
CCCCCACCTAACCCGTCCCGATCGGCACTGATCCGGTCAAAAAGGGCGTGTGAAAAATAGATGCCCGTCCGATTTGAGCATTAAGTGGGATTATTTTTGAGCCCGCTCCAGCACCAGCACCCAGTCTTGCGGGGAGGGGAGATGGGGGGATTTGTATTCGCCTTGAGTCGATACGACCCCACCTTGATTGAATCGTCTTCCGGTGGCGGGGTCGAAGTAGAATGCGGTGTAGGTCACGTCGGGTTCGAGGCCTTTGACCGTGATGCCCTTCCAGTTGTAGATGTTACGTCTCGGCAGATAGATGACGCGGATCCGACCTGGGATCCCGGCGGCAAAACATCCTTTTTCAACCCACTCCGGGTGGGTTTCAAATTGAGCCCACGGGTATTGTTCGAGCAATTTTTTTCCGAGCCCGAGTTGTTTTGATCCCGGGTAGTGCATGCCTTCACGCCAGGTTGTCCAGTCATAGACCGGGGTGATGCCGGGGTCACCTTCGACGCTGGCATGCCAGATACCGGCCGCGCCATAGGTGTGGCCGGCCGCACCACTGAGGATGAAACTCCAGAACATGTGACGCTGGATGTATTGGAAATTGGTTTGCATGTGGCCTTCGTAACAGGCCTCGCCGCAGAGAGCGGGTCGTTTCGGCGAGGCGTCAAAGCTGTCCCTCATCAGCTTGAAGGTCCTGTTGACCGTATCCATGCCATCGTGGCCGATAGCAATCATATCAAAGTCGAACATGGAGTTGTCCTTTAAGGCCGTGCGCGGGTGGCCCGGCGCATGGTAGCACGTGAGACGCTGATAGGGGTCAGTTTTTTTCAGGTAGCTGGCCAGCTCCGACCACGGACCGTAGGCGTCTTTGGCCTCGCCGCCGACCATCCAGACCGTTGGGTAGGCGCCGTAGCGGGCGACGAGATTGCGCCAGTGCCGCTTGTAGCCGTCGAGTCCCACCTGTATTAGTGTGCTCTTGCCGCCACCCTGCGGTCGGCCCCATCCGCCGACGATAACCGGCACGATGCCGGCATTGACGAGATGCTTGATCCTGCGGTCGGCGAATTCGAAATACTTTGGGTTAACCACGCTGAAGTCTTTTTTCAAATAGGGCATCCCTCCTTCGTTTTCCCACCGGGGCTCCATCATGGCTTCATCCGGGTAGGGGCCGCAGACGATTTGTACGGCGTTGAATCCCTTGGCTTTGCGGTCAGCTGTTAGTTTCTGAAACCCCTGCCAGGTCATGCGTTTGCAGAGTCCCTTCCACCAGGTATCGGCGAGCCAGAGAAACGGGGTGCCATCAGTGTGTGCAAAGTGTCGCTGGTCCTTGGCTACGCGGATCGGGCCATGGCGGAACAATGGATTCTCTCCGTGATAGGCCGATACCTCGACCGTTCCCCTGGTGCCGTGCAGAGACTTGTTGGTGGTATCCGAGCACTCGGTGCGGAAGGTGTGGGTGCCGATGACGTTCGAGGAATAACGCAAGCACCAGTGGGTGCCGCCAGCCCAGAACATGGGGATTCGGTGTTGTTTGCCATCCGGCCGGGTGACCACGGCATCGAGTTTGAGGTCGATCAATGGGCTTTGATAGGCCGTGGATGATTCCAGCACTACTTCGGCAACGCGGTGGGCTTCAACTTTCGTCAACCCCGCGGCCTGCGGCATGGTGGAAAATGCGAGAGAGGCGATGGTTGCGACCAGATAATGGGTTGTTTTGGGATGCTTTGTTATCATGGGACGTGTTGGTAGAGATGGTTGGGGGATGCGTGCATTACCTGTTTTTTTGGACTGGATATTTTATTTCCTTTTCGACATCCGGTCCGGATCGTCGGCATCAATTGGAAGCTGTTAATAATCTCCTTCAGCTTCTGCGCCATTCAACACAGCAGCCGTTGAACCCACGCCCAGACGATCAGCACCTTGTTCCAAATAGGCAACAGCCTGGTCCCATGTGCGGATGCCTCCGGATGCCTTCACTTGCATTTTGTCTCCGACGGTTTGGATCATGACATCGATCATTTCCGGGGTTGCCGATCCGGGGCCAAAACCCGTTGAGGTTTTGACAAAGTCAGCGCCGGCCTCATAGGAAACCTCACAAGCCTTGGCGACCTGCTCAAGTGTGAGGTAGCCACTTTCCTGGATGACTTTCACCAGGACATTGTGCTGATGGGCGATGTCAACCACGGCTTTGATGTCGTTTTTGACGTAATCAAAATCTGCTGACATGAATTTACCGATGTTCATCACCATGTCGATTTCATCAACGCCGTCTTCGATGGCTTGTTTTGCCTGGAATGCCTTGGTGGCGGTGGTGTCTGCTCCGTGAGGGAAGCTCAATACACATGAAACTTTCACCGAACTGTCTTTTAACAAACCTGCTGCCGCTTTGACATCACACGGTTTGACACACATGCTGAACACAGCGTTTTCAATGCACATGGCAGCTTGCTCCTTTAAATCGGCATCGGTGAATTCAGGTTTCAGCACGGCATGGTCGATGGTGGCTGCGACCTCTTGTTTTGTGTATTCTTTCATGGCTTCAAATTTGAGTGTATTTCCTGATGATCAGGAAGAGGCGTTGATGTTTTTCTCCTGGCCGTCACGGCTTCCGGCGGAGAGTGATCCGACGGATATCGGCAACGGATTTGCCGGGGACGCGTAACGCACGGAGGGTGAGTTGGGTCGGTCCCGCAGGCAGGTGGATCATGCCGAGCGTGAGTGGTTTGAAGTCTTTGTAATAGGATTCCTGGCGCGGTACGCGGTCGTGGTCGGCACCGAGTAAGGGCGGCTCGAAGGGCTCGGTGAGCACGGCGCTCACCTTGGTCGCCCCGGCGGAGAGCTCCAAGGTCGACCCGATGTCGTTTTCCGGACAGGTGTAGTGGACGATCACTTCATAATCGCCGCCCCGATCGACCTCGACCGGCCAGGCCATACTTTGTTCGGGGGTGGTCCAGCGGGTGAAGAACGAGCAGTTAGGGTGGCGGGAGCTCCAGCTGACACCGCCGGTCCCCTTGCCGTCGCGCGCCGGGAGGTGGGTGACGGAGGCGACGCCTACCGGGATCGGCCGGGTGTCGGGTTGGCCTTGGATCGGTGTGACCTGCGCGAGGTATTCATCCCCGGCGGCCTTGAGTTTTTTGACGACGGCCGGGTGTTGTCCGGCGATGTTGACCGTCTGGCCGGGGTCGGTCGTGACGTCGTAGAGTTCGCCGTTGTTCGAGTAGCGGTAGCGCTGGCTACGCACGGTATAGTGAAGTTTGCCCTCCCGTCTTCGGCCCCACCCTTTGGAGCCAAAAAGATAGCGGTCGGGCCAATCAGACACCTCGCCGAAGAGAAGTGGCGAGAGGTTTTTGCCATCGAGGGGTCGGGGCGAGTTGAGTTTGATCCCGGCGGTGGCGGCGAGGGTGGGGAGCAGATCCACGGCCGAGGCATTCTGGCTGATACGATGGCCATTTTTGATCCGTCCCGGCCAGCGGATGTTGAACACCGAGCGGGTGCCGCCATCGTCGAGCGACCCCTTGATGCCGCGCAAGCCTCCATTCCAGCGCCGACCATTCGGGCCGTTATCGGAGAAGTAGATCACAAT
>JARFRT010000263.1 GCA_029287105.1 Akkermansiaceae bacterium
ATTGCCGATGATGACTTTACCCTTGGCCGACCCCGATCAATACCCGTGCAGGTCGATGTCTTCGCTCTCGAGCATCTTGACGCGTTTGCCCATCTTTTTCTGGATGACCCTGAAGTGATGCATTTCGTCGGGCGAGATCAGCGAGATGGCATCGCCCGGCGCGCCCGCCCGACCGGTTCTGCCAATGCGATGGATGTAGTCCTTGGGTGACCGGGGAAGCTCGTAGTTGATGACACAGGGGAGGAAATCAATATCGATCCCCCGGGCTAACAAGTCAGTGGTGACCAGAACGCGCAACGTGCCCGCCTTGAACTCCGCCAGATTATCCCGTCGGCTCGTCTGGCTGATCTTGGAATGAACGGCAGCCACATCGAGGTTATTTTTCCTGAGCTTATTGGCGATACTATCGACCATCCGCGTGGACGAGGCAAAGACGAGAACCTGTTGCAGGTCACCGTTTTTGATGAGGTAGCGCAGCAAGGGACCTTTCTTTTCGTCGGGAACGAAATAGCCGAGTTGGTTGATCAGCTCGGCATCATCACCCGCGCCTGCAGGGTCACTTGGGTCGCTTTTTTCGTCGGAGATTTGAATGACCTTGGGGTCGTTGAGTAAGACTTGTTGCACGGAGCTCAAATCATCGCTGAGTGTGGCTGAGAACAGCAGGTTCTGCCGTTTCCTGGGGAGCAGGGTGAGGATGTGGTCGACCTCGTCCTTGAATCCAAGGTTGAGTATTTTATCGGCTTCATCCAGCACAAGGGTCGAAATGGACGAGAGCTTAACGGCATTTTTGGCCACGAGATCGATCAGACGGCCCGGCGTGCAGACGATGATATCCGCTTTGCCGATGGCCTGCATCTGAGGATTAATCGAGACGCCACCATGGACTGCGATGCAACGGAACCGGCCGGCGAGGGCAGGCAGAAATTCTTCAAAGACACCGTGAACCTGAACGGCCAGCTCGCGTGTGGGCACGAGCACGAGCACGGTGGGTTCGCGGTAGCCGGCAGCGGGGTCTTCCTGGAGGTGCTGCAATACGGGCAGTACGTAGCAAGCGGTCTTACCGGAGCCGGTCTTGGCAATACCCAGAATGTCATGACGCCCGAGCACAGCGGGGATGACCTCTTGCTGGACCGGTGTCGGGGACGTAATACCTTGGTCCCCCAGAGCCTTGATCAGGGGGGATGATAGACCGAGTGATGCAAATGACATGAAAAATGATTAGTTAGTTTTTTACCGCGCAAGAGGAGAAAGGGATGAGAGGGGTGACCTTTCATCGCCTGGCACCCCGGTCATTGTAAAATGGTCGTACACGCAACCCGAGCGTCGTTCGAGTCATTTCGAAGGCCATCTAAAAAGACACCCCGTTCACAAACGGGAAAATTAAACCAAACCCGAAATAAACCTTACCAAAACCCGGAATTTAGAGCAGGGTACGATTTTCCGATCATCTCTCTCAACAGCGCTCCTGAAGCACCCCTCTCGCACCCCCCCAAAAAACCTCGAGCAGACAAATGAAAAAATGGCTAAAAAGATCTCTCGCGGCCATCCTCGGCTTATCGGGAATACTCGTTATCGCAACCGCACTCATGGTGGTCTTCAGCCCATACGGCAAGCACGACGGGCACGACTACAAACTGATTAAAAAAAGCGTTGTCATCAATGCTCCGGCAGCACAGGTATATGCCTATTTGGGTAATTCCGACAACGCACAAAAGTGGTCGGTATTTGTTGATCACATCACCACGCTGAACAGCGACAGTGTGCCCGACGGACAAAAAGGCTCGGTGCGACGTTGCTTCGTGAATGATGATGAACAAGGGAAAAGGTGGGACGAAGAAATAATGGTCGTCGAACCCAATCAACGGAGACAGTTGACTTGCTACAACTACGCCGGCTTTGACATGACCGCCGGAGATTTAAGGACCGAGCAGCTTTACGAAGCCCCCGAGGATGGAAAGTGCCTTTTGTCCTTCACCTTGTTTTTCCCGGAAGAAAACGACACGCTCCTCAATAGTCTTAGGATGTATTACAAGGCTTATGACATTGCCGCTGTGTTTGAAAAGAACCTTGGAAACATTAAAAAACTCAACGAGTAGAATTCATGCCGCCAAGAAGGACAAAAATGACGGAGTCACTCCTAGAGTCATCCGCCGGTGAGGGTGAATGAGATTGTTCGATCTGGGCAATTATGTTATAGGCGAACCTAGTTCATTAAAAACCAACCCCCGGAAACCATGTCTCATTACCCACTCACCGCCTTTCTCAGTTGCCTCACGTTGCTGTTTCTTACCCAGAGCTCATGCGCTCAAGACACCGAAGCGGAAGAAGGAGATGGGGGCATCGGATTGGCCAAAACGCTCCGTCAGGACGACCGGAAACTTCTCAAGATGGCAAATGCTGACGTCATCTCCCTGTTGAATGCCCGAGATAAAACGACCACCTCCGGGACTAACAGAACCGCCCTAAGGGAGATGCTGGATCTCCTTGCCTCCAAGCATATGCCGATTGATGACGAAGGCAAATTGCACGGCACATGGAAAGTGCGCAGCCTGCAATCAGGCAAGTTTGGTACCTATACCTATCCTTTTTTCAAATGCCGCATCTTCCCCGAGGCCAGGGCCTTGGTCTTCCACAAGGCCACCGGATCGCAACGTCGTATGGGATTTCTTGAACGTGACTCCAAAGAACGCTTTCTTTTCGCCGGAGCCATGTATTTCAGCGACGATCCCCGCCCGAGAATTTACAAGGGCAGCGGCGAAAAAGTCGTCCAAGAGGATCTCGAACGCAACTCCGTGGCGTGGCTCTATAAGATTGCCGCAAATCGTCTGATCATGGTGTTCCCCTCCTCCACGGGACGGGTGGAAATCTATGAGTTGAAGCGCTGATCCCGATGCCCGGCCCGGGATGGATGGCAGGGGATTGCCTGGAAACCCGCTGTCCACTTGCTCAAGGCTGTGCAAAACATGCCGACATGTTGACCTGGGGGGCCTGTCATTAGAGACTGCACGCGGAGGTATTTCAAACTCCCGGAATCCGATGCATACCATTATCGCGAAACAACAGCTCAGCCCCAATGTCACCCGACTCGATGTTGAGGCGGCCCGGATCGCCACCATCCGCCACCCCGGCCAGTTTGTCATTGTCCGGCAATGCGAAGGCGCCGAGCGCATTCCGCTGACGATTGCCGATGCCGATACGGAAAAGGGCACCATCACGCTGGTCATTCAGGCGGTCGGCAAGTCGACCTGCGGGCTGGTGGCCATGGAGGTGGGCGAAGCCATCCGCGACATTTCCGGGCCGCTCGGCCATCCCACCGAAATGATTACCCAAGGCCGCGCCATCTGCGTCGGCGGCGGCGTGGGCACCGCCGTGGTCCACCCGATGGCGCAGGGACTCAGCCGCGCCGGCATCGAGGTGACCAGCGTCATCGGCGGCCGCTCCAAGGAATGGGTGATTTTCGAACCCGAACTCGCCGAGTTGGGGGAAGTCGTGGTCTGCACCGATGACGGCTCCTACGGGCGCAAGGGCTTTGTCACGGATGCGGTGAAGGAACGGCTCGATGCCGGCGGGATTGATGTCGTTTATGCCGTCGGCCCGGTGCCGATGATGCGTGCGGTCGCCAACCTGACACGTCCGTATGGTGTCAAGACCATCGTTTCCCTCAACCCGGTGATGGTCGACGGCACCGGCATGTGCGGCGGTTGCCGCGTCGATGTCGGCGGCACGACCCGCTTCGCCTGTGTCGAGGGACCCGAGTTCAATGGACATGAGGTCGACTTCGACCTGCTGGCCGACCGACTCGGGACCTACCGTGATTTCGAAGAGGAAGCCAGCCGTGAATCTGTTAACAACCCCACCAGCCGGTGCACCGGCGACACCTGCCGGGTCGGCCTGACCCATTGACCCCTTGATTTTACCGAGCATGTTATGAGCGACAGCAAAATTCCGCTGAAAGAGCGTATGAAGATCGACCGGCAGGTGATGCCGGAGCAGGAAGGTAGGCAGCGTGCCGGAAACTTCGAGGAGGTGAACCTCGGGTTTACGGAAAAAATAGCCCTGTTAGAAGCGCGGCGCTGCATCCAGTGCAAAAAACCCCGATGCATCGAAGGCTGCCCGGTCAGTGTCAATATCCCGCGTTTTCTCGAACACATTGTCGGGGGTGACATGCCCGCCGCCGCCCGCAGCCTCTTTGGCGACAACGCACTGCCCGCTGTGACCGGTCGGGTTTGTCCGCAGGAGGTCCAGTGTGAATGCCATTGCGTCCGCGGCAAAAAAGGCAAGCCGGTCGCCATCGGCTACCTTGAACGATTTGTCGCCGACTGGGCACGCGCCCATGCCGGCACGGTTGTGATCGAACCCCGCGGGGCCAGCGGGAAGAAGGTCGCCATTGTCGGTGGCGGGCCTGCCGGACTCACGGCCGCTGGCGAGCTCGTCAAATGCGGTCACAAAGTCACCATTTACGAGGCCCTGCACAAACCGGGCGGCGTGTTGGTCTATGGTATTCCGGAATTCCGGCTGCCGAAACAGATCGTCGAGGACGAAGTGGAACGGCTCGTCGAGGCGGGCGTAAAAATCGAAAACAACGTGGTGGTGGGCCGGACCTACACCTTGCTGGAACTCCGCGATGCCTTCGACGCGGTGTTCATCGCCAATGGTGCCGGGCTGCCGGTCTTCATGAATATTCCCGGCGAGAATTTCAAAGGTGTCTATTCCGCCAATGAGTACCTGACCCGCGTCAACCTGATGGAGGCATACGCCGAGGGCGCGGCCACCCCGGTGCTGCGCGCCAGCCGCGTGGCGGTGGTGGGTGGCGGGAATGTGGCCATGGATTCCGTACGCACCGCCAAGCGCCTGGGTGCCGAACACGCGATGATCGTCTATCGGCGGTCGCTTGCGGAAATGCCCGCCCGTGTCGAGGAAATCCACCACGCCATGGCCGAGGGCGTGGAATTTGAAAACCTGATTTCGCCGCTCGAAGTCATCGGCAACGACCAGAAATGGGTCAGCGGCATCAGGTGCCAGCGCATGGAGCTCGGCGAACCCGACGCCTCGGGCCGCCGCCGGCCGACACCCGTGGAGGGGTCCGAGTTCGTCCTCGATTGCGATGCCGTGGTCGTGGCCATCGGCACCCGCGCCAACCCCCTGCTCACAGCAACTTGCCCGGATTTAAAACTGAATCAATGGGGCAACATCGACGCCGATGAAAACGGCATGACCAGCCTACCCGGCATTTTTGCCGGAGGCGACATCGTCCGTGGAGCCGCCACCGTGATCCTCGCCATGGGCGATGGGAAACGCAGTGCCAAGGCGATTGATGACTACCTGACAAATGCCGGCCCCTGAGGAAACGGCGGCGCGCAGTCGCCCTGATCCCCCGCTGACCGCACACCGGGGGCGGCTAAAACCCGATTTCGAGACAACGCATCATTGATACCATGACCGACACACAATGGACCCAACTGCTTGCCGTGTTGCGCGGTGAGATTCTCGACCCGCTCCCCACGGGATTCATCATCGACTGCCCGTGGCTGCCTGGCTGGTGCAATACCCCCATTGCCGACTACCTCACCAGCGACTCGATCTGGCTGGAGCAGAATCTGGCTGCGATCCGGCGTTTCCCCGACACCTGGTTCCTGCCGGGGTTCTGGTCGGAGTTCGGCATGTGTACCGAGCCCTCCGCCTTTGGCGCGCACTGCTCGTTCCCCCGTGACGCCTTTCCTCACGCCGGTATCATCATTCGCGACATCGATGATATTGCCCGGCTTAAAAAACCCAACCCGGTCACTGACGGGCTGCTCCCCTTCATGCTGAACCGTCTGCGCTGGGCGCAGCCGCAGATCGAGGCGGCAGGTCACAAGATCCGATTCTCGGTCTCACGCGGCCCCCTGAACATCGCCACCTTCCTGATGGGAACCACCGAGTTCCTCACAGCCATCATCACTGATCCTGAGGCATGTCATCAACTGATGCGCACCATCACGGATTTCCTCAAGGACTGGCACGCGCTCCAGCGCGAGACGTTCTCGAGTATCGATGGCATTATGATGCTGGATGACATCGTCGGCTTTCTCGGCGAAGAGCACTGGCTTGAGTTTGGGTTCCCCTATTTCAAAGAGCTCTATGACAACGAGATGAGTGTGAAATTTTTCCACAACGACGCGGCCTGTGCCGAGTCGATCCGTCATTACGCCGACCTCGGGATCAACCTGTACAATCCGGGAATCCAGACCCCGCTTGCCGAGATGAGGGAACTCTGTGACCACCGGCTGACCATTCTGGGCACCATCCCACCCCGTGACGTGCTCGCCCTCGGCAGCCCTGAGGATGTCCACCGAGCGGTCACTGACCTCCTCGCCGCAACCCCGGACCGGTCCCGCCTGATCCTGTCCTGCGCAGGCGGCATGTCCCCGGGCGTTACCACGGAAAACCTGGATGCCTTTTTGCACGCCGCCGCCCGAGGCTAGAACTACCGCATTCTCCAACGGAGAAAATCATACAAGCCCAGGGAAAAGGCAGCGCCTGCATCCCCTTACACACATATGCCTGGCATGAATGGCACTTAGTTAAGCGGCATCATCGTCTTCCGTAAGTGATGGACCTTCCATTAACGAGGCCTATCATAAACCCCAAAGGGGTATTCTATCGAAGCCCAGGGCAGCGCCCTGGGGTGGATATGAATCCCTATTTGAGCCCTGCTGGGGCGCTATAAATCAACAGGCACATAAGCGATTAGGTCGCCCTTTCAGGTCTCAACCGTAGGTGTTAATCTTAACCCAGGGCGCTGCCCTGGGCTTCGATAGATCGCACCTTCGGCGCTTAAATCAGTGCCGTCCGTAATTTCCCAACAAGTGAAACAACGTAAATCGTCTTAGCTAAGTGCTATTCATGCCTGGCATATTTGAGTAGCAACAATCCCTTTAAAATAAGGGATTCATCGATCTCTAGTCCTTGAATCCGCCCCATTAGCTCCTCGGGTTGGCGCGTAGGAAAAAGGCAGCGCCTGCATCCCTGGATGAACCGCATAGCAGCGCATGTTGGCTGAAGGCCAACTTGATGCGCCCGAAGCCGTTGTATCGGCTTGAGCTTATGCCCTTATTCGAAAGCCGAACGAAGGTCATCGGCGGCAGTCCCCGCGTCGGGTTTTTCAGCGGGCTCGGGGCCGGTAAACCCCTCGAAGCCGAAACCATCGTCATCCCCACCCGCGTCGGCCATACCGGCGATGGCAAACTCTTCGCCCGACGGAATGATTTGCTCGACCGGTAATGTCAAATCGGGCAAATTGGCGCGAAGTTCACGCGGCATGAGTTCGACCCCCTTGGTTGTGGGGATCGATGATGTCTCGGGTGCCGCGCCCAGCTCCTCAAACTTACGCGCCCCCGGCAGGATACGGGTCTCGAGTGAGCCGACGGTTTTGTTGTAGTCGCCCACGGCGGAATTCAGGCTGCGACCGAGTTTCTGCACGTGCCCTGCGAAAGCGCCGAGACGGGCATACAGCTCGCTACCGACCGCAGA
>JARFRT010000424.1 GCA_029287105.1 Akkermansiaceae bacterium
GGCTGTAGGTGGTGTGGAATTGTACGTTCCCTGGGTAACCTTCTTCGCCATCGGGACTGAAATACGACAGTTCCAGTGAGGACGCCCCGGCCTTTTCGACCTTCCACAAGCGTTTGTCCAGCCCGACGTCGCCGCCGTGTAAATGATTGGGAGGGTCATTGACGGCCAGATTGATTATCTTGTCGTCGAGGGTGAAGCGGGCACCGGAAATACGACCTGCCACACGACCCGTAGTCGCACCAAAATAGGGATGACCGGCAAGGTAGTCGTCCAGGCAATCAAAGCCTAAAACGATGTCGGTACGCGTGTTCTCGGGGTTGATACACGACCACTCAGTGAGAATTCCACCGTAGGTAATGATTTTGCAGCGCATGCCGGCGGCGTTTTCCAAGGTGTATTGCTGCACCTGCCGACCATCGGGAAGTGTTCCAAAGCTGCTGTTGATTGTCCCGGGTTTCAAAGTAGGCGAAGTATGTCACGGCGCGACAGGCCAATCAAGCGTGCAGCGGGCGCTATTGGGTGTGCGAGGAATCGTCCTCCCACGGGGTGTCCTCGACCTCTTTGGATTGCGGGTGAAGGATGTCGCTTTGTGCTCCCTTGGCTCGTGAGACGGATTTTCTGAACCGTCGGTAGTCGGCGTGAAGCTGGGAGTTGACGTAGTCAAAAACGACCGCCAGTGAAAGCAGGACGGGCGTGGCAAGAAGCAGGTGAAAGAGGGAGTCTTCTAACTCATTTCTGAGGATCGATGAAATACCTTGAAAAATCTCCCAGCACGACGCAAGCACCGCAGCCAGCGTGCCGATGGTGAGGATGAACTGACGCATTTTTCGATGAGGTGAAATGAACGGACACCGCTCGCAGCGACTCCGGACTACTGCCCCCTACCACTCGATAGCGGTGGCGGCCCATGTCAGGCCGGCGCCAAAGACGACGAGGATGATGTTGTCGCCACGTTCGAAGCGCCCTTCACGGTGCGCCTCGTCCAGCGCAATGGCGACGGCAGCAGCTGATGTGTTCCCATACTTGTGCAGGTTGACGTAAACCTTTTCGTTAGGCACGGCAAGCCGGTCGGCAATGGCGCCGATGATCCGGAGGTTCGCCTGGTGGGGAACCACGAGTTTGATGTCGTCGGCGGTCAGTCCCGCGCGTTCAATCACGGTTTCGGCAGCAGTGCGCATGGCATTGACCGCGAGTTTGAAAACCTCACGCCCTTGCATGGTGAGTGTGTGAAGATGGTCGTTGGCATTCGCCGCGGTGATCGGGCAAGCCGAGCCGCCGCCTTTGATTTCTAGCAATTGGGTGTGGCGGCCGTCGGTTCCCATCTCGGTGGCGAGAATGTGTCCTTCTCCCTCCTCGGAGCGGCGCAGCACGGCGGCCCCGGCTCCATCACCAAAGAGGACGCAAGTGTTGCGATCTTCCCAGTTGATGACGGATGAAAGTTTCTCGGCGCCGATGATGACGGCGTTTTTGTAGGCGCCGTCTGAGATCAGGCGCTTGGCCAGTTTCATGGCATAGAGAAAGCCGGAGCATGCGGCGGAAATATCAAATGCAACGGCCGAGTAGGCGCCGAGATTGGTCTGTACGTAGCAGGCGGTGGCGGGGGTTGGGGTGTCCGGTGTGATGGTGGCGACGATGATCAGTTCGACGTCCTCGGTTTTGATGCCGGCCTGTTCGAGGGCCTGTTCCGCAGCCTTGGTGGCCATGTCGGAGGTGAATTCGTCCTCGGCGGCGATACGCCTTTCTTTGATGCCGGTGCGTGAGGTGATCCATTCGTCGCTGGTATCGACGATTTTTGCGAGGTCGGCGTTGGTAAGGATCTTTTCCGGGACGTAGCTGCCGGTTCCTGCGATGGTGACGGGGGTGACGGATTTGGATTCGCTCATGAAGTCAAACGGTGTTTTGCTGGGAGGAATCTAGACGGGATTCCGAGGATGAACAGCATAAACAGGTGGTAGGTGGGCGCCGCGAGGCTGTGGTGCTCAAGGGTGGTTGATCTCGACGAGTGCCTCCTCGATATGCGGGTTCACCTTCAGGCTGACCGTTTCCCGGGCGACTCGGATGGCATTCTGGATCGCGAGGGCGGATGAACCGCCATGGCCGATGATACAGACGCCATTGACGCCGAGAAGGGGGGAGCCGCCGACGTATTCGTAGCTGCTTTTTTTCTTAACCGCCGTGAAGGCGCCGCGTGCGATGGCCGCGCCCATAATGCGGAACGGGCTGCGCTTGAACTCGAGTTTGAGCCATTTTGACATCGCCTTGGCGGTCGCTTCGCAACTTTTCAAAATGATGTTGCCCGTGAAGCCGTCGCAGAGGACGACGTCGAGTTCGCTTTCGAAAAGGTCATGGCCTTCGACGTTGCCGACAAAATCAAAGGGGGCCCGGCCAGTGGCTTCAAGGTGTTTGAGCAGGGCGAAGGTTTCCTTGGTGAAGGTTGTCCCTTTTTCGTCCTCCTCGCCATTGGACATGAGCCCGACCTTCGGCTTTGGGACCCCGAGAACCGTATGGGCATAAACGGCACCCATCACTGCGTAGGTGACCAGGTGCTGGGGCTTGGCCTCGGGGTTGGCTCCGGCATCGAGAATTTGGCAAATGCCGTATTCGTTGGGTATGGCGGAGGCGATGCCAGCGCGCTCGACACCTTTCAGCGTGCGCAGTTTGACGGTGGCGGAAGCCACGGCCGCACCGGTATTGCCCGCACTTACCACGGCATCGGCCTCGCCGGATTTGACCAGGTCAGTGGCGATGGCAATGGAAGACTTTTTCTTTTTGCGCAGGGCTTTGGCCCCTGATTCGTGCATGGCGACGACCTCCGGGGCATGGATGATCACGGCACGGGGGTCGCTGAGTTTGTAATTCCGCATCTCCTGCTCCAGGCGGTGGGCGTCACCGACGAGGAGGATTTGGTCGATATCCGCGTAGAGCTTCAGCGCATTGCGTGCGCCAACAATGGTGGCCTTGGGGGCGTGGTCTCCGCCCATGGCGTCGAGTGCGATTTTCATAGTTGGGAAAAAATAATGGGGCTGGATCGCGGGGATAGGGAATCACCCGACATGAAACAAGCGGAATGCCGAGGCATTCCGCTTAGTAAATTCATACTGATGAAGTCGGGCCTAGATGGCGTCCACTTCCAGAACCTGACGCTCGCGATAGGTTCCGCAGTGAGGGCACGCGATATGGGATGGGACGCGGCTTTCGCACTCTGGGCATGTTTTCAGTTGGGGAGTGCGCCAGCGATTCGCGCCGCGACGCATTTTCTGCTTCATCTTAGATGTTCTGCGCTTGGGTACAGCCATGGTATTAGTTGGTTAAGGTGTTGATTGGGTTGGTTGAAAAGGCGTGTGGATGACGGTGTGGATGAGGTTTTCCCTGGGGGGAGGTGCTAGTCATCGCTGTCGTCGGGATCATTCTGGATGGCGTCGAGAGCGTCCCAAGGGTTGGGTGCTTCGTCACGGGAGGGGGTCTTTACATCACCAAGCGGGGGTTTGTCCACCGCTAAATATCGAGAATCCAAATTACATTCCATCTGCTCATCCCCCTCGTCGCAGCGTGGGTAGTCGGGAAATAGGATGACGAGTTCCTCGCGAAGCGCCTCGACGAGGTCGATTTGAGACTCTGTGGCTTCGATGCAGAGGTTGCAATCATCCACTCGAATGGTCTGGATAAAAGGGACGAGCGTGCGCACACAGGTGAATTCGATGGGGACCGAGAGGTTGCCACGGACCAGCACTTCATTGTCGAATTTCTGGACGTAGAGTTCATAGAGCATCGGCCCGGTGGCATGGGTGGCTTCCCCCGGGAAGGTGAAAATGGAACCATCGATCTCGCCGGAGAAGGTTTTTCCTTCTTCGGGCAGTGTGTTGAGGTCGATGAAAAGGTGTTTTTTCATGGTGGGAATCAGGAGGCGGTGACACGTATGGCGTAATCCTGGCGCGGAATGGTTCTTCCGATCACGACGGCGCAGGGGGCGGAGGTTTCGTCGAGCGTCTCCATGACGGCGGCCAGATTCTCGTCGGGAACGCTGAGAAGGAGACCGCCGGAGGTTTGGGCATCGGCAATGATCAGCTTGTGGGCCTCGGTCACACTATCCGCAAAGTGGGTGTGCGGCGCGATATGGTCGAGGTTTTTCAGGCTGCCGCCCGGAACACAACCAGCATCGATAAGATCGAGGACTTCGGGTGACATCAGGGGCAGCAGCGACGCATCGATTTCCGCGGAAACACAACTGCCGTTGCAGAGTTCGATGAGGTGGCCGCCGAGGCCGAATCCGGTGACGTCTGTGCAGCACCGGATCAACCCATGTTCGGCGAGGTTCGCGCCGGATTTGTTGAGTGTGGCCATGAGCATGCTGGCAGTTGCTGCGAGTTCGCTGCTGCAGGTGCCGCGCTTGATACCGGTTGAGACAATACCGCTGCCGAGGGGTTTGGTGAGGACGAGGTGTTCGCCGGCGCGGGCGTGGGCATTGGCCAGGTAGCGCTCCGGGTGGACAATGCCCGTGACCGCCAGCCCGTAGATCGGTTCGGGGTTTTTGATGGTGTGGCCGCCGAGCAGGCTGCATTCGGCTTCAACACACATTTCCGCCCCGCCTTGGAAGATTTGACGGATTGTATCGTGATCGACGAACTCCGTGGGCATGCCGGCGATCGCGAGTGCGGTCAGCGGGCGGCCGCCCATGGCGTAGACGTCCGATAGGGAATTGGCCGCTGCGATCCGTCCGTAGAGAATCGGGTCGTCGACAATCGGGGTGAAAAAGTCGGTGGTTTGCACCAAGGCCCGCTCGTCATCGATTTTGAAGACGCCGGCGTCATCGGCGGTGGCGGAGCCGACGAGCAGGCGATCATCCCGGTACTGAGGCAACCCATGCAGGACCTGCGTGAGTGACTCGGGGTCAAGTTTGGATGCTCATCCCGCGCAGGATGCGAGGGAGGTCAGTCGGCGTATGTCGTCGCTATTCATAGGATCCTATGGGTGTTTGGGTCGATGGGTGTAAAACAAGAAGCTGGGTATGGGCAGCAGGGGGCCGCGGGGATGGGGGAAGTTATGCCGGTGCGAATGCTCAAGGCGAGATCATATTGCAGAGTTTTTTTCTTCTAGGCCTGGCGATTTCTATGCAGACTGCTTTCTATCAAGCGTATGAGTGATTCTTCCTTACCCCAAGATGGCCCGATTTGCAAACCGACCAAGTGGTTCCTTTGGCGTGCGCTGGCAATGCTTGTCATGTTCAGCGTCTTTGCCGTGTTGTTTCTCAAAGATGGTATGTGGGGATACCGGGATAAAAACCTCCAGTTTTACATCCATGCCAGCTTCGTGCAGGCAGGAACACAATTTAAGGAAATGGAAAATGACGGCGGCCTTTCCGAGTCTGTATGGAAATCCTATGCCAGCAGCCAAAAGTGCACATTCCCCGATGAGGACGAAAACACACTGCCCAGAGATACGGACCTTGAAATGGCATGGCCCGATATCCTGGTGAACGGTTATGCGGTGATGTCAGAAAAGGGGGCTCAGAATGGTGCCGTGAAGTTGTGGGAGGACTACTCAGCCTCAAAAAAATGGAGCTCCGACCCCGGGGATCACCCGATGAGTGCCGGGAAGATCCGCGAGCAATTTTACGCGGCGGCTATCGCCGGGTTGCTGATTGTCGTCTGTCTCTTTTTCCTGGTTCGCACGATGCGGCGCAGTATCCATGCTGATGGCGAGGCCCTCTACACCCAGACCGGTCAACGAATTCCCTACGCAGACATGGTGCGGATCGACAAGCGCAAGTGGGATACCAAAGGTCTGGCCATCATTGATTACAAGGATGGAGATGAAACAAAGAAGGCGAGAATCGATGGCATGGTCTACGGGCAGTTCAAGGAGGAGGACGGAGCCCCGGCAGAAAAGCTTCTGGCCCACGTGATGGAGCGCTTCAAAGGCGAAGTGGTGGAATATGTCACGGATGAAGAGGATCAAGCCGAAGACGAACCCGAGGAGAAACAGGGGGCTGGACAGCCCGATCATTAAGATGGAATAACAATTCGTCATTTCAGTACATTTGAGTATTGCCAATTGATCGTCGCGGGGCTAAACCATCTCCAACCAACCCACAAATATTAGCTATAATGTCTGACATCGAATCCAAAGTAAAAGATATCATCGTCGAGCAGCTCGGCGTAAGTGCCGACCAAGTAAAGCCCGAAGCCAAGTTCATTGAAGATCTTGGTGCTGACTCCCTCGACACCGTCGAGCTTGTCATGGCTTTCGAAGAGGAGTTCGGAATTGAAGTTCCTGACGAAGATGCCGAGAAGCTTCAGAGTGTGGGTGACGTCGTAACTTATGTTACCGGCGCTTCCTAAACCGAAGAGACCAAGCCGAAAATATCAAATTCCGATATAATTTTTCAATCAGGGCGGGCTCTTCATGGGTCTGCCCTTTTTGTTGCAAACCCTGTGATTACCGTGGATAGTGAAGCGGGATGAGGCCGCATCTTCTGCCGCCCAATGACCTTGGAACAAAAAAATCATCATGCAGCATTCTCCGGACAGCATTCAATACGCCATGGAAACGGCGCGTCTCCTGCACGAGCCCGACCGTAGGATCGATACTTTTGGCGCGACCCGCTTCAAGTTCACCATGCTAAGTGAGCCGATGGACTCGGTGGGGCAGGTGCGTATCCGCGAAGGCGAAATGGAGGCACAGAAACCTCAGATCATCCGCCCGGACGGCATGGAGGGCGTCGAACTCGACGGATTTCAGGAAAAGGCCGGCGAGTTCATTGATTGGTTGAAGGAGAACAAACTTGAGCCCGTCTTTTTCCAGTATGGCTTTGTATTCAAACGCACCAATGTGAGCGAAGAACTGCTCCACGACAACATCGAGGTCGTCCGCGACCGCGTACTCAGCGAGGTCAAGGCCAATGGCGACCCGATGCTCGCCGTGATGGAGGGCGTCGACGACGCCTGGGAGGTGTCGTTACTCAAGTTTGCGATCGATATGATTGGCAAATCGACCGATATCAACGCATTTGATTTTAAAAGGAAGGGGCTGCTCTGAAGACGTCGCCGGTGGGCTTGTCTTTTCGGTGGCAGGACGAAGTTTTTTAGTTATCATCTTCGGCATGCGGATTATTCTCATCATCAAAGCCATTGCAGGATTACTCGTCCTGGGCGCTATGGGGGGCACCGCCTACCTGATGAAAGAGTACACCGGCACGGTCAAAGATATGCCCGGTACGATGATGGAACGGCAACGGCAAGTGGAGCTGACCCTCAAACAAAAAGCCGAACAAGGGATAAAATCCGACAACGAACCGGGCGAAAAAGCGTTTAAGCGGGCCAAGGAACTTCTCGCGATGGAGTCCATGGCGGAGGCCGAGGAAAAGTTGAAGTATATCGTCAGTTTTTACCCATCGGCAAAGTGCGCATCCGCCGCCCGTAGGATTCTGGGGGAAATCAACGTCGACCGCTTGCTCGATCCCGAGTGGGAGGAGGGGAAGACCGTGCTCAAAGTCAAAAGCGGGGATACGTTCACGCGTATCGTCAGTCAAAACAAGACGACCATGGACAGTCTGGTGCACCTCAGCAAGTTGATGCGTGCCGATCACCGCAGTCTGCATCCCGGCGACAAACTGACCGTGATGCCTCTGGAAATGCGCGTGGTCATCGATCTGCGCCGGAAAACGCTCACGCTCTGGCACGGTGGTGAGTTTATCAAGGAGTATCCTGTTGAGAAAATCTCCTACAAGGGGACTGATGGCGTGAAGCGCTTGAAAATCGATTCCATTCGTGGCTGGTTCCGTGGTAAGGTCTATCCAAGCCATGCGGAGCAATACCTGGGCTCGAGCAAGGTCATCACACTGTCCGATAAATCCCTCGCCATCCGCGCCGTCTCCGACGATAATGAGGGCGACTTTGGATTGGGCTTTCTCCTCAGCCCGGCCGATGTGGAGGAGCTGCCACTGCTGCTTCGTCCCGGAAACGATCTGGAAATAAGGCACTGAGCCACGGATACCGAATAGTTCAAACTAAATACCCAAGCATGAAACCCCTTGATTTTGAAAAACCGATCGCCGAGCTTGAACAGGAGCTCGAAAAGCTTAAATATAAGGCGCAGACTCAGAATATTGATATGTCTGATGAGATCACCGCGATGGAAGGAAAATTGACCGATACAAG
>JARFRT010000539.1 GCA_029287105.1 Akkermansiaceae bacterium
CTCGGCCTCACCTGGGGGATCATCTGCTTCTGGATTTTCACCTATCAGGCGATGACCAACAAGGACTACCCACACTCGCCCGAAACCCCGGACCGCTAGGCGGCCACCATTTCTCATTGAACTAATGCCATTCAGTGATAGAGTGAAGGAGCAAAAGAATCTCCATTCGCCATGCTTTGCCTCCGCGCCATCCTTGCCCTCCTGCTCGCCCTCCAGATCATCAACCCGATGTGCTGCTGCACAGGGTGCGCCGAGGGCAACCGTTCATGCTGCGAAGCCAGCACGGCCCGGGCTCCCGACCAGACCCCTGCCACGGCGCCCAGTTGCTGCTCCCGCACAAGCCCTGCCGATTGCACCGATCCCGACAGCCAGGGAGCATCCTCCAATGAGCCAAGCCCGGGTGATCCACACCCGTGCCTGTGTGACTCCAAGCAGAAATACGCCAAGTACTCCCAAGCCACCATCCCCTGTGCCCAGGCCACCACGCTCCCCGAGCCCGCCGTCATCGAACTCCTCCCCCTGGCCACCGGCCACTCCCTCGCCCCCGCCCCGCCCAAGGTAGAGCACCATCCGCCGGGCCCTCCGCTCCGGCTCCGCTATTCCATATTCCGACTTTGATCCCGGAATAAGCCCCCACGCACGTGGGTGAGCAGGCGTGCCCGTCCGACCCGGCAGCACCCCACCCCACGCGCGCCCCACACGTGCCCGTCCGTGAGCCCCAGCACGTCCATGCCGCAATCACGCCATTACCCAATCGATAATCTAACAGAAAAACAAAGGAAACCAAAAACCAATAAAAATCATGACTACACAGAAATACATCCAACTCGCCGCCATCGTTGTCGCCGCCCCTCTCATGTTCGCATCATGCGGGAAAAAGAAATCCGATGACACCGCTCAAAAAGCCGACTCCGAAGCCCCGGCAGCCAAGCCCTACCCACTCGATACCTGCCTCGTCTCCGGCGAGGAACTCGGTTCGATGGGGGCCCCCTACGTCTTTGTCCACGAGGGCCAGGAGATCAAGATGTGCTGCAAAAAATGCCTCCCGAAATTCAACGCCGACCCCGCCAAGTACCTGGCTATGTTGAAACAAGGCAAAACCGCAAGCGACGCGCACGAGCAGGGCGACCACAGTGGCCACAACCATTAACCCTCTAGCAAACCGTCCCGGTATCCGGGGAACCAACGCCCCGGATACCACCACCCTCCACCCCCAACGAGAAAATGAGACTCCTCACCCTCCGCTCCAGCATGATCATCGTGATCCTGTCCGGATGCCAGACACCTGATACCCGTAACAGCGCGGTTCCAGCCGCCAGCGACCTGCCGGGTGCCTCCACCCGGGCAAGCCACTACAGCATCCCTGCCAGCGCCGGCGTTGAACAACTCGTTGCCCAAGCCCTGACCCATCACCCGTCACTCACCGCAGCCCAACAAAAAATCAACCGCCTCCAGGCCAAGGTCCCCCAGGAACGGTCATTGCCCGATCCCAAGGCGCGCATCAGTGTAGGTAGCCTCGCAGAAACGGCCGCCGGCCAGGTTGATGCCGTGGCCGGTGTCGAACAACAAATCCCCTTTCCCGGCAAACGCCGGGCCATGGCGCTCGCCGCCCAAAAGGAAGCCGACGCCGCCCGGGCCGAACGCGCCAACCTCAAACTCCAGATCGCCGAGCGGGTTCGCTTCGCCTACTGGGACCATTATCTCGCCCGGCAAAACCAGCGCATCAACCGGGAAAACAAAGAGGTCCTCCAAACCGTTTTGGAAATCGTCCAAGCCCGTGTCAAAGCCAATCAGGGCACCCAAACCGACATCCTCAGAGTCGCCACCGAGATCAGCAAGGTCGACCAGCAACTTATCACCGCAAGACAACAAATCCACAGCACCCAAGCCCGGCTCAACGCCTTGCTTAACCGCCCCGCCGGCTCACGCCTGCCCTATCCGAAACGCTCATCCGTCCCCAGCTCCAGCAGCCTTGACCAGCTCATCGCCAGAGCGGAATCATCGCACCCCAGTGTCAAAGCCGGCCAGGCACGCGTCACCGCATTCAAACACCGGCTCCACAAAGCCCGGCTTGATGCCTACCCGGACTTCCTCATCGGCGCCCAGCACGCCTGGGTGTCAGACTCCGGCCTCTCCCCGGTTGCCAACGGGCGCGACCAAACCATGCTCACCCTTGGCGTCACCCTGCCCCTCTGGCAAAAGCCCCGCCGAGCCAAAATCCGTGAAGCCAATGCCGGGGTCGCTGAAATGCAGGCCGGTATCGCCAGCTCACGTGCGGAGCTGCGCCAACGCATCGAGGACGCATGGTTCCGCGCCAAGTCGTCCCGGGAAATGATCGCCCTGTTCGATCAACGCCTCATCCCCGATGCCCGGCAGGCGCAGGAACTGTCACTGCAATCGTACAGCGCCGGCAAACAATCATTTGTCGATTTGCTCGATACCTGGCGGCTCCTGCTCAAATTCCAACTGCAGCAGGAAGGCAACCGCGCCTCACTCGGAAAAGCATCCGCCGCCCTGAAAAGCGCCGCCGCCATCCGCTAACCATACTGTGGACCGCCCGCCGTCCACTCACTTCATTCACACTCCCTCAAATCCCAACTTCTCCGACCGCCATGAAAACATCCCAACTCCTCAAACCCCTGGTATTCCTGGTTAAAAAACCAATTACCATCCTGCTTCCCATCCTGCTGTTTTTTGCAGGCTGGTGGTTCGCCCTGCCCTCAAAAAAACACGATGGCCCGCAATCATCCACTGCAGAAAACTCCCAGGTATGGACCTGCTCCATGCACCCCCAGAT
>JARFRT010000289.1 GCA_029287105.1 Akkermansiaceae bacterium
CGACCTTAATGTGGCAGTCGCCGCCCTCGCCAGCGCCCGCGGAGCCACCCTCGCCCCTATTTCACATTTGACGGACCGCATACTATCACCCGACCCGCTCTACATCGGTGCCATCGAGATGATCAAGGACAAGGATCCGGAAAACCCACCGAAGTATCTCTTTTGCAAAGGGGGCCTGCACCCGTCGACCAACGGCCAGTCGGTCATTGCCAACATCCTGCTCACCGCGATCAACACCGCCACCGGCTCGAATACCCCCCTGCTCGCCGACCGCGAGATCATCTCCGAACTGCTCGGCCTGAACCCCGACCAACCCTTCATCGACTGGGCAACGACCGCCGGCCTCACCGACCTGAGCATGACCGCCGACACCGACGGAGACGGCATCCCGAGCCTCGGTGAGTATCTCCTCGATCTCAATCCCCTGCTGGTCAACGCGGCCCATATCGCGTCGGTCCAGGATATCGCCGGGGTGCCGACCCTGACCCTCGACTACACACCGGACACCGCCGCCGGTCGTCTGGCAGACATCGTCGTCAAGCAGTCGAGCAATCTGCAATCATGGTCGGCCGTGCCTACGGGAAACCTCATCGACCTCGGGGGGGGCACCTATCAGGCGCGCATGCCCGCGAGTGCAGGTCTTGGATTTTTCCGGATGGAATTCCAACTCAAACCCTAACAAAAACTCAAAAGCTACTCCTCGACCGGGATTGCCTTTACAGGTTTTTTGCCTGCACCGGGGAATTCGTCATCGTCCTCCTCGACCGGCACGGCGCGCAGAGGCCGCGCGTCATCGTCCCACGGGACAAGTCCTTCGTCATCATCTTCTTCCACGGGAATCGCCCTGGGCACAGTGCCAGTATCCAGAACACGCCCGTCGACCTCATAACCCTCCTCCTCGATCACCATCGCCTTGGGAGGGGACGTGATGGCTTTTTTAATGTCCTTCGCAAAGTGCTCAAAAAAGGTGCTGACAATGGGAGCCGCCTTGCGTCCGCCACTCAATCGCTCATGGGGCTTCCCTTCATAGAGGGCGGCAAATGCGTAACGTGGGTTTTCCAGAGGAAAAAATCCGGCGAACCAAGCGAGGCGCTGCTCCTTGTCCTTGGGCCCCCACTGGGCGGTTCCTGTTTTCCCGCAAAGGACAGTGTAACTGAGCTTGCCACGTTTGCCGGTGCCATAGCCCGCATGCACCACCTGCATCATCCCTTCGTGCACAACATTCACCGCCATCGGGTCGAGGTTGAGAAAATTCCGGCGTTCGGGGTCGTTGGAGATCAACACCCTGCCGGCAACATCCTGTACCTGCTTGACAAGACGGAGCTTCGGCAACGCGCCGCCATTGGCAATACCCGCCATGCCTTGGGCAACCTGCAAGGGCGACGCCAGCATCACACCCTGGCCAATGGCCAGGTTGGCCGTATCCCCATCCAGCAGTTTTCGCCCGTGGTGCTTTTTCATCCATTCGTTATTGGGAATCAAGCCCTCGGTTTCACCCACAAGGGGCAGGCCGGTCTTCGAGCCAAACCCCAATCGCCGTGCAACCGATAAAAAGGCGGATGGGCCGGTCTTGATCCCCACCTGGTAGAACCACGGGTTGCAGGATCGGGCAATGGCCCGCTTGACATCGATGTAACCCTCCGGGGTTTTTGACCAGTTGTGAAACGAATGGTTGCCAATCTTGATCTGGGCAGGACAATCAATCAGGGTGTGCTCATAGACATCACGATTCGTGAGCGCGGTGACGGCAACCACCGGTTTGAAGGTGGAAGCCGGTGGGTAGCCGCCCTGAAACGCACGCGCAAATAAGGGTGTTCCCGGATCATCGCGAAGAGCGGCGTAATTGTCCGTGGAAATGAAGGGGACAAAATCATTCAAGTCAAAACACGGCCTCGAGGCCATGGTCAAAACCTCGCCGGTGTGAATATCAATCACAACAAAGGCACCACGCTCGCAATACTGCTTCAGCACCTTCTCGGCATATTTCTGCCAGTTTAAGTCGAGGCTGGTAACAATCGTGCCTCCGGGACGCGGCCTGCTTGCGTACTTCTTCAAGGCCAAACTACCGTCCGCTTCGAAATCCTGACGCAACAGCCCCTCTTTTCCCGTGAGGGATTTGTCAAAAATCTTCTCCAGTCCCGAGCGCCCTTCGGATCGCTCGAAAATCGGGTCGCCATAGTTGATTGGTCCCTTTTCAAGCTTCCCCGAACTCCCGACGTAGCCAATGATATGCGCCGCAGATTCCCCCTGCGGGTAGTGCCGCATATAGACAGGGTGAAGAATCAACCCATCCATCAACTTGCCTTCCAACTCGGCTTTACGCGCAGCGCTGACAACATGCGTCGTCGGCATCGCCAGCCAGCGACGGTGACGGTAATGCTGCCAAAGCTCCTCGTCGCTCGCCTGCCAGTTGATCCCAAAGACCTCATTGGCCAACGCAATGCGTTTCCGCGCCCACTCGATGACATAGGCGCGATCCTCCTTTTCAAATTGCACATACTTCAGCGCCGGATACCAAACCACCATGCTCTGCGCAAGCGGCTCGCCATTTCGATCAGTGATCTGCCCGCGTGGCGCGGGAATCGACAGCGTCATCGTGCGAGCATCAGGGCGCACCGTCAGTGAGCCACCCAGCCCCTCCCCCTTTTTAGGTCGGCCAACCACCCCACCATCCTTGGGCAAGACAACGGCCATGCGGTCATCCGTCTCCAGAGAGTGCTCCGCTATGGCGCCAGTAGAATTCACCGCCTCCACCACTGGAACTGCCGGCACCACCTGGGCCGGCGCCACCGTCACTCCCACCGCCACCACCACAAAACCCGCAGCCGATATCGTCAGGGCTCTCATGGCAGGGGGGAAAATACGTTTTTGCTGTCGCATCACCATCAATGTGCGGATAATTTACACAGATAACCGCGATAGGCTATCAAGAATTTTACGCTGAACCGTAGCACGCGTCGCCCCCTCAAATGACGCTCATTCAATCAAGCCGCCGTACGTAAACGCAATTCGTCCTTGAATATTAGCCAATTCACCCCAGATTACCGAAACGACAGGGGAGTCCCACGAACGCGGGACTGAGAGGCTCATCCGCGAAGAGCAAACCCTCCGAACCTGATAACGGATCATGCCGCCGCAGGGAGCTCGAAAAACATCCTCCTCCGTTTTCTGCTCACCTGTCCGCGCCACTCCGCCGACAGGCTTTTTATTTCCCAAAAAACTCCCCGACTCCCCGACTCCCCGACTCCC
>JARFRT010000081.1 GCA_029287105.1 Akkermansiaceae bacterium
GCTGTAAACTGATGGAAATGGGTGTGCATGTGCTGATGGAGAAACCGATTGCGGATACGTTGGATGATGCGCGTGCCTTGATTGAAACCTCACAGAAATGCGGGAAGATCTTGCAGGTGGGGCATATTGAGCGGTTTAACCCGGTGATGCGTGAACTTGAGGATCGGTTGAGTGAGCCAAGGTTCATCGAAGCGCACCGGCTCTCCCCTTTTCCTAACAGGAGCATTGATATCGGGGTGGTGTTGGATTTGATGATTCATGATTTGGAAATCATACTGCACCTCGTGCGTTCGCCCATCGTCAGTGTCGATGCCGTGGGGGTGGCGGTGATGACCTCGCGGGAGGATATTGCCAACGCCAGGATCAGGTTTGAAAACGGCTGTGTTGCCAATGTGACGGCGAGCCGGATCAGTCCCGAGCGGATGCGCAAGATCCGGGTGTTTCAGGGGGATTGTTATCTGTCGCTGGACTATCAGGAGCAGAGTGCCGGGATGTATCGCATGAGTGACGGCGCGATAGAGAAAGTTGAAGTGAACGTGGAAAAGGACGAGCCATTGAAGCTTGAGTTGGCCTCGTTTGTCGAATGTGCCATGGCGGGAGCCGTGCCGGAAGTCTCCGGGCAACAGGGGGCGGCGGCGCTTGATCTGGCCCTGGAGATTACCAATCTGATCGCCAACTCTCCCTCCGGGGCGTCCCTTTGATTTCTTGACCGCATGACCTAACCGGCGCATGGTGGACCGATGGAAAAGCCTGTAATACCTCAAAAGTCGATCTACCGGATATCCTTGTATGGGCGGTGTCTGGAGCGGCTGCACGAAAATGGCCATGAGATGGTCAGTTCGAGTGCACTTGCTGCGGCCACGGGTGTGAAGTCGTCGCAGTTACGGCGTGATCTGGCGTACTTGGGCACCTTTGGCACCCGGGGCCGTGGTTACCCGGTGGAGGCATTGCGCAAGGCGATTCACGAGGGGTTGGGCAGGGTCCAGCTCCAGCCGGTGATCATGGTGGGCGCGGGAAACCTCGGGCGGGCGCTGCTGCGCTACGAGGGGTTTAAAAAAGGGGGCTATGAAATCCTGGCTGCTTTTGACTCGGCGGTGGAGAGTTTGAGCGGGCGAAAAATATCTGTGCCCCTCTATTCATCGGAGGAGCTTCCCGGGTTTGTCAAAAAGCACAAGGTGCAGATGGCGGTCTTGTGTGTGCCGGGTGAGTATGCGCAGGAGGCGGTTAATGTCATGGTGGACGCGGGTATTCAGGGGATATTGAATTTCTCCCCCGTGGTCCTGCAAGTGCCTGCGGACGTGACGGTGAACAACGTGGATCTCTCCCTCGAACTGGAGAACCTGAACTATTTTATCCGAAAAGATTCAAAATCACCCAAGAAATCCGGATGATGTGCGTTAAACCCGTAGAAAGTGCCTGAAATGGGCGTTGCCAACGATAATCAAGAAGACGGGAATATGGTTGAAACCAGTGCAGAACTTGTCGAGCGTGCGGTCTCTGAATACGAGTCGCCCCTCATCGGTTATGCCCGAACCATTGTCCATGACCTTGATCGTGCCCGCGACGTGGTTCAGGATACGTTCATTCGTCTCTATCAGCAAGATGTATCCAAGGTGCGTGATGGTTTGAAGCCGTGGTTGTTCACAGTGTGCAGGAACCGGGCTCTCGATGTGTTGCGCAAGGAAAAACGTCTTGTTGCCGTGGACGACGAGATTCTCGCCGCCGAAGACAGCGGTGTCGCCCAGCCCAATCAAATTGCCGCAGATCACGAGCGGGTTGCATTGGTCAAAGGATACATCGCACGCCTACCTGAGAATCAGGCGACGGTGATACTTCTCAAATTCGAAAAAGGATACAGTTACCAGGAAATCAGCGATGCGACCGGGCTCACCAGTGGCAATGTGGGTTTTCTGATACACACCGGAATGAAGCGCCTCAGGGCGATGCTGCCGGATGAACTCAAATAGCGCGTCTGCAATCGTTCACTCAAATCAACTAACCATCACCATGAAAATCGACATCAATGACCCCCGCATCACCGCGTTTGCTCTGGGAGAGCTGAACGGGAGTGATGCGATTGCGATCGCGCGTGCGGTGCGTACGGACGCGCGGGTGCGTGCCGCGGTCGACGAAGCGCGCGAGACATCGTGTCTGCTCAGAGGCACTCTGGGAGGTGGCGAAGTACATTTGCTGACTCCGGACCAGCGTGAGGCGGTACGCAGTGCCGGCGATCGCGCTGTGATCACGGACATTGCCAGTGCCAGGGTTCCCTTTTGGAAAAGGCCGGCGGTGGCTGCTATGGGTGTGGCGGCTGCGGTTGCAGTGGCTGTTTACATGGTGGGTGGCCGTCCGGGCAGTGGATCCGGGGATGGAATGGACGATCCGCCTGCCAAGTGGGATTGGGCCCAAGTGGATCTGGGTAGCCTCACCGGCCCGGCCGCGGGCGATGCATCAGGGCGTTCCGGTGTTGGGTTGTCAAATGACGATGCGCATGCGTTAAGCATGGCGATGAGTGATGACACCACCGGTTTCCGAGAGGCGGTGAAGCAGCGTATCGACGGGATGGCGGCAAGCGAAATCGAGTCGGGTGCCGGCTTGCCAGAGTTGGAAGACAGCTCCCGACAGCGGTGGCAGAATGTCACCTCGGGCCAAAGTCTGGCCGTCCCCTTGGCCTCCGGCGCCACCAGCTGGCCGTGGATTGTGCGCTCGATACAGGATCAGAAAAAACTTCCGCCGCGCCGCGCCGTCCGCATTGAGGAGATGGTCAATCATTTTCGCTACAAGAAACCCACGATGATCAGCGGTGGCGGACTGGTTGCCGACATGGAAATCTGCCAGACGCCATGGAATGCCGCCACGGTGTTACTGGCGGTGCATATCGGCGCCGACTCGGAATCGGGGTCGGTTGAGGCCCCGGCCCTGCTTTCCCTGAGTCCTGAACGAGTCAGGCGTGTGCGTGTGATCGGATATGCCCGGATGAAAAACACGGTATCCATCGCTGCCAGCGGAGGCCCTTCCCAGGCGTCCCGTTCGCATGGAAACTATGTGATCTATGAGCTTGATATGACCGAGCGTGCCGGAATCCCGGAAGAGGGGGCCATCGCCACCCTGACATTGGGAAAGGGGGCAGCAGCGGTGCCGTTGTCCGTCGGGCGCATTGCCGGTTGGATTCATGCCAGCGCAGATTTGCGTTTTGCCTCGGTCGTTTCCGCCTGTGGGATGTTATTGGACGACAGCCTGTTCATCGGGGAACTCGATGCCAAGAGGCTGCTGTCGCTTGTGGACATCATCGAAAAGCAGGATTCTTCGGCGCTCGGGGGTGGTCGTAGGGATGCCCTGAAGATAATCAGACAAGCGGGTGGGCTCGTTGCCGCTTCTTCAGGCAACTAATACCCTATTGACTCACTCGGCGATTAGGGTTAAGAGTCCCCCGGAGATCCTGATATGAAAAGCAAACAACTACCACTACTCTCTCTACTGGCCGTGTTGGCCTTTGCTCTGCCGTCCCAGGCGATTGAGCAAAGAACCTTCTTCAGTGTCGATAAATCCAAATCGTTCGAAGCCACGCTTACTGGCTACGATGCCAGCAAAAAGACCGTCATGGTCGTTTTTGCATCGGGTAAGAAGAAGAGCTTCCCCTTGAACGTCCTTTCCAAGGAGTGCCAGGATTACGTGATGTCCAATAAGGACCTCTTGATTATTGCCAAGTCTGTGCGCCTCAAGTTCAAAGAGGTCAAGGTCAAGGGCGGTGGTGAAGGTATCGCAACCGGTTATGCCATTGAAGTCTATAACAGCGGCAAACGCTCCATTGAGGACCTGACCCTGAAATACACCCTCTACTACAGGCAGGGTGACCTTGAGCAAGGCGGGACAGTCGCTAAAACGAAAACAGGAACCCTCACGACGGGGAAAATCTACGATGCCGATACCCTCACTGTGGAAACGAGTACAGTGGATATTGTCCGCAAGAGTAAGCCGGCATCCGGTGGCGGATGATGTGGACCGAACGTGCCTGGCGGTCGCCGGGTAGACAACATGGTAGGTGTGGTCGTCGATATTGTGGTCGGCAATGAAGTTGTTCGCACAGACTCAAACAACCGTAACCTCCTCACCAAAATTCACAAGTAGCTTGGTAGCACCGCTTCGCGAAAACGGCGGTGTCTTGAAACATTTTATCGGCCCTCCCTGACCCATCGGAGTTTGGCAGGGCATTTTTCTTTTCATCTATGTCAAAGCGCGTAAGCCTACGGCATCGCTCCCTAGACTCGCTAGCTCGGAGATCAGGAAC
>JARFRT010000085.1 GCA_029287105.1 Akkermansiaceae bacterium
TGACACCTCTTCGGCAGCGTCAGATGTGTATAAGAGACAGGCCGAAGGCGGCGGCGAGCCCGTCGGGGGCGAGCTCGGCGAAGTCGTCCCAGTCCCGCTCGTTGGCCGGGAAGATGGCCGCTTGGTCGAACTCCCCTGCCCTGATTTTTGCCACGGCGCCGACCGCCCAGGTCATGGCGTGATCGAGTGTGGCCTGATCAAACTTGTCCCATGGGCAGAACGCGACGTCGGTGACGGCGCGAGGCAGGCTAATATAGCCGACCTGGGGCAGCTCGCCAGTGTTATAATGCTGCTGCACAAATGCGGCGTAGAGGGGCAGTTGCACATCCGCCCAGCGGCGTTCTTTTTTTCGTCCCCCGGCGGGGATCAGCTCACCGAGCAAGGGTCGGTTTTCCTGTTCCTTCCAAGTAACCAGATGCTGGTCCTCGGGTGCCTTCGCCTTCCCGGATGTCTTGTAGTCCCAGACACGCCAGCGGGTGCCGTCCTCGTGGCGGTCAATGCGGTCGATCATCATTTTCACCGGATGCCCGTCGATCTGCCAGAGAACATCACCGGCTCCGACCATGAGTTCGGTTTCGACGATACACCAGCCGCGTGCACGATCGGCGGCCTGCCGGTCGGCAAAGGCGCGGAGTCGCTCGCGGGCGCTCTCGACCTGGACCATCAGGGGTAAATTGATCCGGCCACCGTATTTCATGCGCACCTCGCCATCCAACAACTCGGCAAGTCCCGCGTAAATTTCGGTGCCATCGGTGGTATCGCGCAGCGAGGCATCCTTGCCGAAGGCATCGACGACGTTGTGGCAGAGGTTGCCGAAGTCCATGGCATTCATCTCGCGTTTCCCTGATTCGAACGGCTGCATGTTCAGGATTCGTTTGAGAAGAAAGCGGAGCGGGCAATTGAGATAATCCTTGATAGCGGACGGGGAAATGCTGCGCGGCGGGTCTGCTGCATAGGGGTTATCGAACGCGGGCAGATCCAGCGACCAATCCCTCTGCCAGGCGCCGCCGGTGGTTTTGCCGGAGGTGGATTCGGCAAAGAGATGGGTGACCAGGGCGGCAAGTTCCGCGCCCCGTTGCCGCATTAGCAGCCGCGACGGCTTGCGCGCTTCGCCAGCATCATTGAACCGTGCCACCACCGCATCGACCCGGCCCGATTCCGCTCGTGATTTGAGTGCCGACTGAAGTAAAAAGGCGTCCCGGGCAAAGCGGCCACGGGAGTCGCGCAGACCGAGTTTTTCCCGTAAGGAGTCAGGCACGAAGGCGTCATCCGAGCTGCCATCCGGCACGCATTCCTCATGCATCCCTGCGAGCACGAGATGGGGTGCGGGGTCGTAGGAAATCTCGAGCCAGCCCTGGAGGTCGAGCACGGTATCGGCCCGTTCGGCGGGGGCCCGGGCAGCCTGCACGCTCTCGGCAAGCATTTCGAACACCTCTTCGGGTCGTGGCTTTTCCCCGTGTGATTCCAGGCGTTCGACCGCGTCGAGCGCTTCCGCCAGGCCGGCTTCGGCGGCTTTGGCCACGGCCTCGTCGGTGGCTTTCAACCACTCGCTGAGCCAGGCCCGCAGGGTGCCGGCAAGTTTTCCAGGTTGAAGTTCGTCCAGCCTGGCGGTGATCGATTTGAGGATCGGTTTTTGGTCCTCCGAGGCCAGGAACAGGGCGTCGGCAAGCGTCTCGGGCAGGTGGTCGAGGTGGAGTTCGTCCATCTTCCCGGCCGCCCATTGACGGCTTGTTTTTTCAGGCAAAAACATCTCGGCGCCGGGAAGCCGGACGCATTCACGCAGAGCCTCGAACGACTGACCCCGGCCGGAAAGATCCCGCATCACACGCAGCATGCGGATGATTCCGGTATCGGCAAGGCTGCTGCCATCCGGGTCAAACAACGGCCATCCGGCATCGGCAAAGGTGGTTTTCAGGGCGGGGGCGAAGGTGGCGTCGCAGAGTGCCAGTGCCGCGTTATCGGACGAGGATTGATGCCCGGCAAAGACCTGTTCGCAGACCTCGGCCGCCTCGGTCGAGGAATCGACCACATGCAAGCGCTGTGACCAGTCGGGAATATCGATTTCCCGTTGCGCCCAGGAGTCGCTGAGCGGTGTCCCCCACGGGTCGAATGAATCGGCTTCGGAGGCGGGCGCATGGATCAACACGGTGACCGGCACTCCCGCTGCCAGCAAATTCTCAAGTGCCCGGGACGCGAGCAAGGTGGGATCGGGTACGCAGGCGATGACGATCCGGTTGACGCCGGCGGGGAGGTCCGGGCCGCGGGCTTTTTCACGTTTGGCGAGCACCGCATCACGGAGTTTCCAGGCCCCGAGGCACTTGAGCATGCGGGTCTCAAGCGTTGCCAGTTCCTGCCAGCGATCCTTTTCGGGGCTCTGATTCTGGGCGTCCCTGAAGTCGGCATCACCATCGGCGAGCATGTCCCGCAGGGTGACCATCTGCCGGGCCAGCGCCAGTGCCGCGCTAAATCCCCGGGTCGACCCGGGCGCGTGGCTGGGAAAAAGGTGCGGGAAATCCTCGACGTCCATTTGCCGGATGACATCAACCCACGCCCAGAGTGATTCCTGCCGGGTCGCCGCGCCATCGACCTCAAAGAGCCTGCTCGGCGGCATGACGTGAGGCGAAAGCACACCGCCATCGGCGGAGAGCCGCATCCGCAGTCGCCTGCCACTGTTCGACGTGGGCACCACCACCAGCATGTGCGAGAGCTCCTCGCGTCGGCCCAGGAGCCAGGTGGTGACGGAGTCGAGGAGGGGTTGGTCCCAGCCGAGGAATTCCCGGTCGGGAAGAGGATTTTGCACCAAACTCAATGTCCCCTGCTCCAGCATGAATTATTCCTCTTCGGGTGGGTCGGCGGTTTCGCCGGGCTGATCAGGTTCGTTTGACTCGGCTGATTCGGTTCCCTCGTTTGACTCGGTGGTCTCGGCATCCAGGTCATCCGTGATTTCCTCCTCATCGTCGGGCACGACGCGGGCGATGTCCTGAAGTTTCTCGCCATCCTTGAGGCTGACGAGTTTCACGCCCTGGGTATTGCGCCCAGCCTCGCGGACATCGGCGCAGCGGATGCGGATTGATTGGCCTGCGGAGGTCATCAGCATGAGTTCATCGTCGGCGAAGACGGTGGTGGCACCGACGACCTCGCCGGTTTTCTCCGTGCACTTCATGGTGATGATGCCTTTGCCTCCTCGCGTTTGCGCGCGGTAGTCGGCGAAGGGTGAAAGTTTGCCGATAACATTTTCGGAGGCGACGAGGAGGGTGCCCTCTTCATCGACCAGAGCGAGGCCGACGACGTTGTCGTCGCCGACGGGTTTGATTCCCTGCACACCGGCGGTGGCGCGGCCCATGGGTCGGGATTGCTGCTCGTTGAAGCGGAGACTCAGGCCCTTGCGGGTGACGAGGATGGCTTCATCCGAGCCGGAGGTCAGGCGGACGTCGATGAGCTCGTTGTCATCAACGAGTTTGATGGCGATGATGCCGTCCTTGCGGTAGTTCTTAAAGTCGCTCAGCGAGGTTTTTTTCACTTTGCCATTGCGGGTGGCAAAGAGGACAAAGCCATTTTCCACGCCGAAGGTGATATCTTCGCCGTCCTCGTTTGTCTGGCGTTCGAGGCGCAGGGTTGCGGCGACATTTTCCTCCGGGGTGAGGTTGAGGACATTTTTGATATTACGGCCTTTGGAAGCGCGCGACCCCTCCGGGATACCGTAGACACGCTCGACGTAAACACGGCCGGTGTTGGTGAAGAACATGAGGTAGTCATGTGCCTGGGCGGAAAAGAGCTGCTCGACGAAATCGTCCTCCTCGTCCTCGGTCTTGTTCGTTTTGCGGGTCTCCATGCCACGGACGCCTTTTCCACCCCGTGCCTGGACACGGTATTCGGCGGATGCGGTGCGTTTGATGTAACCCTTGTTCGACAAGGTGACAATCATACCGTCGTTGGCGATGAGGTCTTCGATGGCAATTTCCCCTTCGTCGGGGAGAATCGGGCAGCGGCGCGGCGTGGCGTGCTTCTCTTTGATCTGGAGAAGTTCATCCTTGATGATGGCCAGCACACGCACTTCACGGGCGAGGATGTCGAGGAAGTCGGTGATTTCCTCAAGAATCGAGTCGTATTCGACTTTCACCTTGTCCTGCTCCATGCCGGTGAGCTGATAGAGTCGGAGTTCGAGGATGGCGTTGACCTGGCGGTCGGTGAAGATGTATCGGTCACCCTGCACACTCGGCTGGGACCGGATCAGGATGCCGAGGCTTTCCGCGGTTTCCACGGGGAAGGTGTAGCCCTTGAGTTTCTCCCGGGCCTCGTCGCGGTTTTTGGAGTCGCGGATGATGCGGATGAAATCGTCGAGGTGGCCGAGGGCGAGCAGGAATGCCTCGAGGTTTTCGGCGCGGTCTTCCGCCTTGTTGAGCAAGAAGCGGGTGCGTCGCATGATGACCTCGCGGCGGTGCTCGATGAATGCGTCGAGCGCATCCATAATCGAGAATTGTTTCGGGCGGCGTTCGTGGATGGCCAGCATGTTCACCCCGAAGGAGGTTTCCATGGAGGTGAGTTTATAGATCTGGTTGACGACGACCTGTGGGCGGGCGTCACGTTTCAGGGTGATCTCGATACGCGTCTGTTCGTCGGAGAGGTCACGCATGCCGGAGATATCGGTCAGGACTTTCTCGCGGACGAGTTCCGCAATCCGTTGTTGCAGGACGGCGCGGTTCACCCCGTGGGGCACGTGGGTGATGGTGATGATGGAGACGCCTGAGGCCTTTTCATCGACCTCCATGTTGCCTCGCATCTTGATGCTGCCGCGACCGGTGTGGAAGTAGCTGTCGATGCCCTTGAATCCGCGGATTTCGCACTCACCGGCGAAATCGGGGCCTTTGATGTAATGCTTGATTTCATCGATGGTGATCTGCGGGTTGTCGATGCGGGCGCAGACACCGTCGATCACCTCGCCCAGATTGTGGGCCGGGATGTTGGTGGCCATGCCCACGGCAATACCGGTGCCGCCATTGACGAGGAGGTTGGGAATCGAGGCTGGCAGGACGACAGGTTCGTGGCGGGTTTCGTCGTAGGTCGGCTGGGTGTCGACGGTTTCCTTCTCGAGGTCGGTCATCATCGCCGAACCGAGGTGGGTCAGGCGGGCCTCGGTGTATCGCATCGCCGCTGCGGCGTCGCCCTCCACCGAACCGAAGTTGCCTTGTCCGTCGATGAGGGTTTCACGCATCGTCCACGGCTGGGCCATATTGACCAGGGTGGTGTAGATCGAGCTGTCACCATGCGGGTGGTATTTACCCATGGTGTCACCGACGATCCGCGCGCACTTGAGGTGGGCTTTGCCGGGTGACAGCGACAGATCGTTGTGCATGGCATAGAGCACGCGCCGTTGTGACGGCTTGAGTCCGTCCCGGATATCGGGCAGGGCACGGGAGATGATCACAGACATGGAATAGTCCAGGAAGGACTTGGACATTTCGTCCGCCACGTTGATGGATTTGATAGATTCGTTGGGCATGGGTCAGATGGAGATTGTTGAGATAGAAGGGGTCAGGATAGGTCCTAAAAGTCCTATTCGGCTGATAGGTTACACATCCAGATTCTGGACATTGAGGGCATTGTCTTCGATAAATCGTTTGCGGGGCTCAACGATATCGCCCATGAGAACATCGAACATTTTGTCGGCTTCGATGGCATTTTCTTCGTCCAGGCGGACTTGGAGGAACTGGCGTCTCTCCGGGTCCATGGTGGTTGTGAAGAGTTCCTTGGCATTCATTTCCCCGAGTCCCTTGAATCGTTGGATCCGCATTCCCTTGCGACCGATTTCGAGGACGCGGTCGAGGATTTCAAACAGGTTGAACACGGGCAGCGCCTCACGGCCGTCGGCGTCGCCCTCGATAAGCTCGTAGATGGGCTTGTCCTCGGAGAAAAACGGGTCGGTCTTGAGGCCGAATTCGTTGAGGCGGGCAAGGACTTTGGAAATGGCGGCCGACTCGTGCAATTCACGTTTTACCGCCCGGCGTTGGACGCCTTGGAATTGCTCTTTGAATCCGGCAATTTCTTCTTCGGTCAGTTCCTCGTCAAAGAGTCGGAGGTCGCGGTTGTTGTGAGCGAAGACAAGCAGTTCTTTCTCCGTATCAAAGTAGTGGGTTTCCTCCTCGTTACCGATGCGCACCCGGACCATGTATTCGGGCAGGTGGCCGTCGCTATCGAATTTCAGCAACTGCTTGAAATCGCCGCCGTGTCCCTCCAGGGTGGTGGTGAAGCGGGTGAGTTGGGCCAGGGTGTCGAGCACGCTTTTGAGCAGGTCGCTATCGACGTAGTTCTCGGTGCCATACTGCTTGAGCTTCACGTCCTCAGACCCGAGGCTGATGAGAATTTCGTTGAGGGCATCGTCGTCGGCGAGGTATTCCTCACGTTTCTTACGGGTTACTTTGTAAAGCGGGGGTTGCGCGATGTAGAGGTAGCCGGCCTTGACCAGCTCGGCCATGTGGCGGCAGAAGAAGGTCAGCAGCAGGGTGCGGATGTGGGCACCGTCGACATCGGCATCGGTCATGATGACGACCTTGTGGTAGCGGACTTTTTCCAGGTTGAAGGCGCCCTCCTGGTCGCCATCGCCAATGCCCGCGCCGATGGCGGTGATCATGGCCTGGATTTCCTTGTTCTGGAGAGCGCGGTGGAGGCGTGCTTTTTCGACGTTGATGACCTTACCACGCAGCGGCAGGATGGCCTGGTTGATACGGTTGCGGCCCGATTTGGCCGAACCGCCTGCGGAGTCGCCCTCCACAATATAGATTTCCGATTTGGCGGGGTCGCGTTCGGAACAGTCGGCGAGTTTGCCGGGCAGGCCGCCTCCGGAGAGGACGGATTTGCGCACCGTTTCCCGGGCCTTACGGGCGGCTTCCCGGGCACGGGCGGCATTGACCGCCTTGTCGATGATGGTTTTGGCGAGGTTGGGGTTTTCCTCGAAGTAATCCTGCAGTCCTTCGTAGACGATGGAACTGACGACGCCCTCGATCTCGGCGTTGACCAGCTTGTCCTTGGTCTGCGAGCTGAAGCGCGGGTTCGGCATCTTGACACTGAGGACGCAGACGATGCCCTCGCGGACGTCATCCCCTGAGAGCGCCGGATCCTTATCCTTGAGGATCTTGTTCGCTTTCGCGTACTGGTTGATTGAACGGGTGAGTGCGCCACGGAAGCCGGTGAGGTGTGTTCCTCCGTCAGCATTGGGAATGGAGTTGGCAAAGCAGAGGATGTTGTCCTGATAGCTGTCGTTGTATTGGAACACGACATCGGCAAAGACATCATCCTTGGCAATCTTGCCGTCGTAATCGATTTCGATTTTCCGTTTCCCCTTGATGATCACGGGTTCGGGGTGAACCAGTGTTTTGTTTTCACCGAGCTGGGCGACAAACTCCTCAATGCCCTTGGCGTAGTAGAACCGTTGTTTTTTGGCGCTCTCCGGGCGTTCATCTTCAAGTTCGATGATCAGGCCCGGGTTCAGAAAGGCGAGCTCGCGGAGGCGGGTGGACAGGCGGGCAAATTCAAACTCGATGGTATCGGTAAAGATGGTGGCATCGGGGAAGAAGGTGATTTTGGTGCCGGTATGACCCGGATCGACCTCACCGACGACTTCGAGAGGCTTGGTTGTTTTGCCGCGTTCGAAGGTGATCGAGTGGACCAGACCTTCGCGACTGACCTCGGCTTTAAACCAGTCGGACAGGGCGTTGACGCACTTGGCTCCAACACCGTGGAGTCCGCCGGAATATTTGTAGGCCCCCTGTCCGAACTTACCACCGGCGTGCAGGCTGGTGAGCACCAGCTCCACGGCGGGGATACCAAATTTCGGGTGCATTTCCACGGGGATCCCGCGTCCGTCGTCCTCGATGGATGCCGAGCCATCGACATGCAGGCCGATCTTGATGATCTTACAATAGCCGGCCAGGTGTTCATCGATGGAGTTGTCCAGCACTTCGAACACGCAGTGGTGCAGGCCGCGGATGTCGGGGTCTCCGATGTACATGCCGGGACGCTTGCGGACGGCATCCAAACCCTCGAGTTTGTCAATCTGTGACGCCCCGTATTCCTGGGAGTCAGAGACATTGGTTTCCGCAATTTCAGCTTCTTTCTGAGGCTCGTTTTCTGGCTCTGATGGGGTATCGGACATAGACGCCCCAAATGTCCGAAATTTCCGTGCCTGAGACAAGTTTCTTTCGCTCATTTCGGGCTTTTTTTTGCCCCCACGTCCGAGATATGGCCGGAGGGCTGGCTAGGCGTGCCGCGGGGGCCCGAACCGGCGCCATACCAGCCTCTCCGCCACCTCGCTTTAGGTCGGGATGAAGGGTTTCCAAGGGGTGAGGGCAACCGGTCAACGTTCCCCCGGCGACCCGGCGGACGGACGGGAGTTATAGAGCACCACTGACGATGAAATACACGGCGAGCACCGTCACCACGACCAAGAAGGCGGCGAGTAACATTTTCACAAACACCTTGGTATTTTCTTTCTCAGTATACCTTCCCGACATCATAGCGGCAGGGTTCACGGAGCGTTGGCGCTCCATGGGTTTCGAGACGGGCTTGGGAATGATTGAATCCTCTCGCTCCCATTCGTCAGGAACGGGAGACTTAGGGGCGGAGTCCGCGTCGGGCGAGGATATGCTACGCGGCTTGATCACCACGGGCGCTGCCTGCTTTTCAACAAGACTGTGGGCGACCTCCATGGGGGGAGCTATAATTCTCGCCCCACACGATGGGCACGGGCCTTCGGTTCCGGCAATTGATTGATCGACGACCAAGCGCACGCCGCAAGCGGGGCAACCGAATCTGAGGAGATTGTTTTCTGATGACTGGGGCATAGCAGGAGGGAACTGTTACCAAGCATGCCTATGCAAGCCCGATCCGGATCAAATGCCAAGCAGTTTCCGTTGCCAGTTGAGCAATAAATCCTCTGCCCCTTCCTGTTTTGCCGCCAAAGCTTCAAGCACGGCGCGGGCTGCAATCAAGGATCCATCGATACCCAGATTTTCGGCCACCTTGTTTCTCTGCGCGATGAGGCTGTCGAGACGGGCATCAAACTGCTTGTCCTTGCGACGCCTTTCACCACGGATACGTTGCGGCATATCGGCTTCCTCCACCTTTGCTGCCTCGGCCACCGCCTGGTTAAAATTCCTGATCCGGCTTCCTCTGAAATGTCGGGGAAGGATCGGCTTGCCCCCCTCGAGCAGCGTCGCGGTCCATTCCAGCAACTGTTTATTGCCAGTGACCATAAACGGAGGCCGGTCCCATTGGGCGGCTTCGGCATCACGCCAGAGCCAGAGTGCCCGGAGGTAGTTCAGCCCCCTCGGATCGAGTTTGCCGCTACCCTTGATACGCCAGCGGTCCTCCTTCTCCTTTCGCTTCTCCATCGACTTGGTACGGGCCGCCTCACAACTTTCGGTAAACCAGTCATAGCGGCCAGCTTCCTTGAGTTGGCTGACGATCATCTCCGCAATCGGCAGCAGGTAGACGACATCGTTCAGTGCATACTCCTCCATGACAGGAGTCAGCGGGCGCTTCGCCCAATCGGCTTTCTGCGATGTTTTTTCAAGCTGCACATCCATGTAGTGCGCGACCAGGTCGCCGTAGCCGAACTTCATCACCCCGAGCAGGCGGGCGCCTATCTGGGTGTCAAAAACGGTCGGAGGAATGACGCCCAGATTGGTTTTCAGCATGTGCATATCGTAGTCGGCGCCGTGCATCCAGCAGGTGGCACCCGCGAGGTAGTCACGGAGCGCGCTCAGGTCGTCAATGGCGAGCGGATCGATAAGCACATGCCTCTTACCATCGCTGAACTGGACCAGGCACAAGCTTTCGCTGTATCGATGCAGGCTGTCCGCCTCTGTGTCGACGGCACACAGCACCGGTGCCCCTTCATGACTACATTGCCGGAGAAATGTGTTGAGTTCTTTTTCGGTGTCAATCATTCGGACGAGATCATGTTCGACAATCGCCAGCAAATAAACCTTATTATCCAAAAAAGAAGCGGCAAACCAGTTGCCGCTCCTTCTGAAGTTTTGGCCCCGTCACCCGGCTGGATGAAGGGGGATACCAATGCTCGCCGTTATCAGTATTCGTAGATCGTGTGTATCGCATCGCCGACCAGGAATGATCCCGTGCGGGCAATAAAGAAGTTAGGTGCCACGGTAACGGTGAGGGTGCCATTGCCAGTGCCTGAGAGCGGGAAGACCGTCACCCAGCCGGCGGCTGTAGGCGAGATAGTCACTGCCCAATCACCATCTGCGGTCACGTTGACGAGGTAGGTTTCACCTGTGCTCCAGTTGAAGACAGTTCTCGTTGCCGGGGTGAGCACCACGGAGGATGCTTCACCGCCGCCAGTGTTTCCATCTGCGCCGCGGTAGTCCTGCTCGATCTTATGTTCGATTCCTGCGATCATGATCTTAGCCTCACGTTGATATCCGAGTGAGTTGGTGGCTACGGTTACTGCGACCTGGCCATTACCGACACCAAGGTCAATATCGGTTGTCACCCAGCTGACGTCGGTTGGGATCACGACCTGCCATGCTGTGTCAACAGCGATTTGGACGATGTAGGTGGTTTCAGATGCGGTGACCTTTTTCTTCCGCGGTGTAATGACCGTGGAAGGAGCCACATCACCGGATTCGTTAGGCAAGACCGTGTAGCGGCCAGATACCTTGTTGGTGATAATCTGACCCGAGACAAGCTCTTGTTTCTGGATAACCACTCCGCGCAGGATGGATCTCGTGGAAGCAAAGTTATTGGACGCCTCCCTCTGAACATACTTCCCGGTGAACATCCCGGATTTATTCTTCATCTTCGACTTCGATGAGGAAACGGGAAGTTTGGGTGCCTCCATTTTACCTTTGGGTTCCCAAGTGAAGATGTAGTTAGTCCCGTTGTAGGCACCTCCAGCGATCGAAGCGACAGCATTGTTGGCCATGGCGTCGAATCCTGGTGCGGGGATCTGGCTAAATCCAGAGGTGACATAACGCGAACCCACAAGTGACAACGTCTCATCGTAGCCGGCGGCATAGGGCACTCCGGAGCTTCCCGAGAGCTGGGAATAGCGGATCGAGCCATCCATGTCACTCTCGCCGGGAAGGTCCCGGAACTGGATCGCTCCAAGGATCGACTCTTTGTGGCTATTTTTCGGATGGGTAAAGAGCATGAACATATCGCCCTCGATCACCAGACCGGAGTAGCTAAACTTGTTCCCCGCATTGGAGTAGCCCTTGAGTTTGATTTTGCCATCGATCCTTACCGGGCCGTAAGCAACGCCGTCACCTTCCGGAGTATAGATGGAATCCGTGGTCAGGGATGGCAGGAGCAAGGTGTAGTTGCCAGCCAGGGGAGTCGGCATCTTCTTGCTGTAGATGCCGCGTCTCAGTTCGAAGTATTGTTTACTTCCATCCAGGGCAACCAATATTCCGCCGATACGGTTGAATCCGGTCACCACCTCACTGAGTTTCATGTCAGCGTTGGCGCTCAGGCCATCCGCATTGTATTGCTGGCCGCTGTAATGACCAAGGGCGTCAAACTTGCCCTTCATCCTTGATTTCGCTCCGGAATAGCCGGTAAGGCGTCCGCTGAATGAACCTTTTTTGCTGACCTTCATGGTGATCATGCCTACGGGGATATTACCCGCCTCGTAGACCAAGCCGGTGTAGGAGCCATAGACCTCATTATCGGCGAAATCGATGATGACGCCGCCGCCACCCCCGAAGGAGGGCACGTTGGGATCCGAGCCATTGTCCACTTCATCACCATCGTTGGCTCCGTCTCCATCCGTGTCGGGGCTACAGGGGTCTGAACCGTAAGTGTTGACCTCCTCTCCGTCGGTCAGGCCGTCGCCATCACTGTCCGGATTCCCTGGATCCGTGGAACAAATGCCGACGGGTGGGAAAAGTTCGTCTTCGTCCGTGAGGCCGTCACCATCCGTGTCGGTGAATTTGGGATCGGCCGCGCTCAAGGGGTCGGTTCCGTTGGTTATCTCCACCGAGTCCGAGTAACCGTCACCATCGGTATCAGGCTCAGTTGGATCCGTCAGGTGCGTCAGTATTTCCGCGCCATCCTTGAGCCCGTCACCATCGGTGTCGTCGTCGTTGGGATTCGTGGCCGGAAGTTCGAGGATGTAGCCTTTCTGCTCATCCGCCGGGGCGTCGTTCCAGGTGTAATCGGATAGAAGCTCGACGCCGTCCGCATTGCCTAGGTTGTCAGGCTGGCCTATCGCCCAGTTGGTATAAACAAACGGTTCGCCGGTCACCCACTGGAAGGTTCCTTCCACCACGCTGTCTTGCGCGCCAATCCAATAGCGACTCTGTATGTCTCCCAAGGCAGCCTGCACGCGCGCGTATTCAGGTGAAAGCAGTATCGCATGAACATCGCCCGTGATGGTGGCCACATGTCCACCGCGGCTCTTGGCATCACTCACCGCAAGGCCCCAGCTATAGGCGCCCTCGACGAGATAATAAGGATTCACTTCCTGGCCGTCGGTCAGGCCGTCACCATCACTGTCGGGGTTGGCGGGATCGGTTCCGAGCAATGCCTCTTCCGTGTCCAGCAGTCCATCGGCATCCGTGTCGAGCAGTCCGAACAGCTCAAGCTGGTAGGCCCTCATCAGGGCCGTGTCGGGGGTCGTTTTCTCTGCGGTATTAACCCTCCAGTTCTCGAAACCGGGGACGGTGCGCGGGGTGTCGAGGACATAGATGCCATCGAGAATCAGCACCGTATTGGTGGTATCATTATAATCGGGACCCGATCTGACAAGGTGCTCGACAACGGCCTGGTCACGCACCCCACCGGAAGGAATGGGTGCCCTGGCATTGGTCCACATCACACATTCATCGTTGGTCACAAACATCGGAACTGCGAGTTGCGAGTTAGCTATTTCGAGGAATCTCTTGGTGGTATCCGCAGGCAGTGTCGCGTTGGCAAATACCCACACGAGATTGCTGGCACCTTCGCCCTGAATAATGGCGGAGCCATCAGCCGGGTTGATCTTGATCACTTCGGCGTCACCGACGGCAACCGTCACGTTGCCAATTTCGTTGGCTCCGGTGTCGGTCAGCACATAGGTCCTGAGCATATCGGTCCCTTCTTCGTGCGTGTAGAAATACTTGGTATTACCGGCGATGGTGACATCACCAATGCTCAGCACGTCTCCGGTCGCCGTAATGACTGCGGGATTGGCGGCAATCGGGCCATCGCCTGCCGCACGGCGGTAATCGTAGATGGATTTCACTCCCGCATCATCCTCCTCAAGCACCAGACGGTTATTGGAGACCGACAGCACGCGGGTCAGCACTCCGGTGCCTTGAAGAGTAAGCACCTTCGAATCTCCGGTGGAATTCACCCACACATAGACATCAGCAGAGGTGCCCGGATATTTGAACAACATGGAACCATCGCTGCCATAACCCAGGGATTGGGCTTTGGGGCCGACCTGGGTATTGGCCCAA
>JARFRT010000153.1 GCA_029287105.1 Akkermansiaceae bacterium
GGTGACGGGTGGTGTTTAGCTCTGAAGGTTTCCGTCCATAACGGACGAGTGCTCCATTTTTTTGGCCAAAATCCGGCCATGCCAATGCACTGAAAATGACCAATTAGCAAAAATAGCAATCCAATGAACCCATCCACCAAAACAACAACTCTCGCCGGCCTCGCCGGCCTCGCCCTTGCCTCCGGTTCGCTTCAGGCAGCCACGATCTATAGCGAAACCTTCAGCGATGGCAGCGTGGCAACCCCCACGGACCTCAATGGTTCGACGCCGGATGTGACCATCGGTGTTAACACCTGGTCTGCGTCGGAGTGGCAGGAGAATGGCTCCACCACGACCATTGCGACGAGCACAAGCACCACAAATGAAGATAGCGCGTTTCTCGCCTTCACCCCCACGGCAGGCAACATCTACACGCTCTCGGCGACGATGAGCGTGCCTACCGGTGGTGCGACCACCGGATGGGTCGGGCTGGGCTTTGCGGAGACCAATACGACCACCGGCAGCTTCTTTTCGAACAATGCCGCTCCCTGGATCCTCTATCGCCCCGACACCAACGTGGACAGCTTCCTCGGCGTGGGAGCGACCAATTCTGCCGATGAGGGCAACTGGTCAGTCTCGGCGACATTCAGTCTCGTTCTCAACACCGAGGCCGCAGCGTGGACGGCCGAGTGGTTCATCGACGGAGGCTCGGTGCGGGGTCCGGTCGCTTACGGCACCAACCCGACCATCGGCTATGTCGGTTTCGGCCGCGAAAACGGCAACAAGAGCTCCATCGACAACTTCTCCCTGAGTGACAACAGCGTCATTACCGAGCCCTCCACGACCGCCCTGATCGGTCTTGGTGGTCTGGCACTGATCCTCCGTCGCCGGAAGTAATCCGGTTTTACATCATTATTCGATTTCGATGCCCCGCCCGCTAGTCGGGACGGGGCATCTTTTTTATCTCAGCGTTAGAATCGTCCATCACAGCCACCTTTCATCTGCACGAGTTCAACACCTTGTCGATCACTTCAAAACTCATTTCATGACTACAAAACCCCGTCGAAAAGCATCTTCAGCCACACTGCTAGCCTTAGCCTCATTATTGCTCGCGACAGCCACGATCCACGCGGAGGTGCTTTTTTTTGATGATTTCACCGGCAACCCGGACACGGGTGCGGACGGCTTGAACGGCGAGTTGACCGACACGGGTTCGGGAACGTGGGAGACCGGATCCTACTTCCATGCCGATGGCAGTTTCCTCTCAGGGAGTGGAACCCTCGGCAGTAGTGCCACGCTGGCGTTCATACCGGTTGATGGTTTGGTCTATACCCTCGACGCAAGACTGACCATCAACTCAGGCAGTTGGGTCGCGTTCGGATTCGCCAAGGGTCAGAGCACGGGGACCAGCGCCAGCAATCGATTCGTCGGTGGAAGCACGCCGCTTGGCCAGGCATGGTCGCTGTTACTGCCTACTGGAGGCGGGAAGGCATTGACGAATGGGACCACCACAAATATCGCTTGGACCAGTGGTCCATTCACCGCCCCCACGGTTGACGTGCGCGTCGTGCTCGACACGACCGGTGGCACGGGAAATTGGGAGGCGACTTGGTATGCCAAAAACACTGGCGACATCAGCTACACCAAAGTCAGAGCTGCGGACAGCTCTATCAGTGAAGATATCGATTCGGTCGGTTTCGCCGTGACTGGTAGCGCCAGCGGCTCACTCCTCAGCTTCTCACTGAGCAGCAGCGGTGGCGGCCCTGACACGACCGATCCTGAACTCTCCACTCTATCCCCTGGAAACGGTATCTCCAGCGTGGTAGTGAGCACCGATCTCATCGCGACCTTTAATGAAAGCATTCAGGCAGGCACCGGTAACATCACGCTCCGCAAGGCGGATGATAGCAATGTCGAGGTGTTTGATGTGGCGACCTCATCTGCTATCAGTATGAGCGGCAGCACGCTCACCATCGACCCCAGCGCCGACCTCGATCCTGCTACCACTTATTATGTTTTGATCGATGCCACCGCTATCGATGACGCCGCAGGCAATAGCTTCTCGGGCCTCTCCGGTTCTGGCTCCTGGAGCTTTACGACCGCCTCGGCCGCCAGCGGAACGCTTACGCCCTACAGCGCCGATGTGCACACGCGTCACCTCTGGCATTTCGACGAAGCGGATCCGGGGCCTGCTGCTCCTGCTGCCGGAGTGACGGGCAGTCTTAACTTGGTGCCGACCTCTGGGGCGGTGCTCGGCACAACCTCCTATGCGGGCTTTGGCACATCAGGTGATACCAGCGCAGGCTCGGCCGCCGGATTCCAAGGCGCAGCGATTCCAGTCAGCGATCTCACCGGCCCGAACGGCGCCTTCACCTTCGAGGCAATCATCCGCACCTCCAGCATCACCGCCACCCAGCAGATCATCAACATGGATAATAGTAGCGGAACGACTGCGGATCGGCCGTTTCAGTTCCGCATCGACGGTGGCTCCCTGCGCTTTCAGAATATCAGTGGAGGTGTTCAGTCGATCCTCGCCACCATCCCCACCAGTGGCGACCATGCCTTTGTCGCGAATGAATGGTTCCACGTCGCGGTTGCCTATAACGGAAACGAGAGCACCGCCGATAACATCAAGCTTTATTGGACCCGAGTGGACACCTCATGGAACGCGGCCAACGAACTGGTCTCAGCCAGCATGACCAATGATCTTAGCGGGATCGACACCGCGTTCGGGGTCGGTCAGGAAT
>JARFRT010000243.1 GCA_029287105.1 Akkermansiaceae bacterium
CCCCGGTACTGTGCTGGCTTGCTGATACCGGCAAGCTCGGCAAGCGACGGGGCCAGATCGATGTTGAGGGTCGGCTGGCTAACGACCTTGCCACGTTTTTCCTTGGTGGCGCGCGGGTCAAAAACGATCAGTGGCACCCTGAGCGATTGTTCATAGTGCGACCACTTACCGGCAAACCCGCGGTCGCCCATGAAGTAGCCGTTATCGCCCATGTAAATGATGATGGTGTTTCCGGCCAGTCCGGTTTGTTCGAGAGATTGGCGCACGCGCCCGATGGCGTGATCGACTCCGCTGATCATACGGAAGTAGGCCCTCATGTTTTTCTGATACTTTTCCGGTGTATCCCAGCGCCAGTGAAAGCGCTTTCGCGCCATCGACGAGTCCTTGAAAAAATCGGGATGGTTCTCATAAATAGCCGGGTCATCCAGCCGGGGGGCCGGAATCTCGATGTCCTCATACATTCCATCCACGGCCTTGGACCAGGGGAAATGGTTTTTAAGATCGCCATCCTTGGCATGGGATGCCTTGAAGCTCACCGACAAACAGAACGGTTGTCCGCCGGCATTGTCCTTCAAGAAACTGATCGCCTTGTCCGCAGCGACCTCGGACTCATGCCTGAGTGTCCCGTCTTTTTGCTTCATCAAAAACGGCAACCGGTCGTGAGGTTCGAATAAATCGAACATCTCCGCCTCGGGCTTGCCCTCCGTCTTGACGCCGTATTTGCCGATAAAACCGGTTCGGTAACCCGCCTTGTGCAGCAGCATCGGGTAGCTGTTCTCAATGTGTTCCTTTTTCAACGGCGGCTTGCCGAAGGTAAAACCATGTGTCGTCTCGTGCAGACCGGTAAAAATCGACGCCCTGCTCGCGGCACAAATCGGGGTGGTGACAAAGGCATTCTCGAAACGAACACCCTGCGCCGCCAGACTGTCAATCACCGGAGTCTTAATGATCGGATGCCCGGCACAGCCGAGCGTATCATTGCGCTGGTCATCGATCAGGAAAAATAAAAGGTTCGGCTTGGGCGGGTCGGCGGCGCCCGCCACACCCAGAACAAAAGCTCCTAAAAAAAAGGCACAGGCAACTAGTCGTATTCTCATGGTTGATAGGTCAAAAAGGCAATTTGTAAATCGTAGTGGCTGGCAATCAATTACGGATACTACTATCGGATCGCAACCGGTCTTTCGTCATTCTTATGAAGCTTGCGTCAATTACTTCGAGATGTCCCGGGTGATCTGCAGCAGTCCGGACGGCGGCACATCCCACACCTCGGCGCCTGCTCCGATTGTTTGCAGGCTCCGACTGACCCGCTTCCCCTGGGTATCGTAAATGCTGACCTGGGCCTTGCCAAAGGCCTTGGCAAAGCGCACCACAACATCCCCGCCGCCCCCTTTGGCATTGACCACATCAATCTGCGCGGGTGGCTTGGGACCGACCGACACCACCATGTCCTGATAAATCACTGCGATGAGTTTTTCGGGTGTCCGGCCAAGGATCATCGGATAGTTTTGCGCGGGAGAAACCGGCTGAAACTCGCCGTCCAACAAAACACCTCGATTCTCCTTCCAGTAGCGCATCCAGAAGCCGATCATCCGGCGGTGGTCTTCGGAAACATCAGGCAAGCGGACCGAGATCTGCGGAACACTGAAAAGGATATTGAGAACCTGCAGGGCAGCACTCTCCACCGGCTCGTCGGGGTGCCACATGATCATGTCGCTGTGCACCGCCGTGTTGTCGGCAATCAGCCGCAGGTCAACGATGTGCTTGCGGTTGACGGGTGCGCAGTTGGGGCAATCCACGGCGCGCAGCATATTGCCATACTTGCGCATCAGAGGGCCGTTGTAGGGCTGACGGAATTCGATGGCAATATCCGGCTTCAACACCCGCAAGCGCGCCATGATGTCGGTCATCAGGCGGTCGACCGCCTGATCGACCGAAGCGTAATCGCGTCCGTCCTCCGCCGTCAGCACGGTTTTTGAATTGGGGGCAAACATACCGATGAAATCAAGCTTCAAGCCGTCGAGTCCCCAGTCACGCACGGCGCTTTCATAGATGCCGATAAGATACTCGCGCACCTCGGGGTAGCGTGGGTCGAGGATATAGGCCTGCATCCCCGAACTGTAGGCCAGCGTCTTGCCCTTGAACTTCTTGATCACTTTTGAATGTTCACCTGCCATCGGCACCGAGTACCAGATGATAAACTTCTGGCCGAGCGCGTGGATGCGATCCACAAAGCCCTTCATATCGGGGATGCGGTCCGGTTTCCAGTCGCCCGTGTAGGCGTAGCCGCGGCTGGCGTCGAGCGTCTGCCATCCGTCGTCGACAATAACGCCGCCGAGGCCCAGTTTCCCGCCGATCCGGCACTCCTCGACGATTTTGTCGGGGTCGAGGCTCTGGTGATAGCTGTACCAGGTGGAATAGACCGGCACGCGGGCGGCCTCGGGCACCGGCGCCGGCGTGTAGTTCTCCTGCGCTGCCCACCACTTCGCCGTGTCGCGCAAGATGGAATAATACGGCGCCGGACGGGTATCAAATCGCAGCGTGACCTGATACTTTTTCAAGATCGGATGTTTCTCCTTGAAGAGATGCAGTGTCATGTGAAGGCGCGCATCCTCTTCCTTGATGCCCCCTCTGAGCATGGTCGGACGCAGCGCATCGGACAGGGCGACGGTGAACCGGTTCCGGTCGCTCTGGCTGAGATACATCAACAAGGGCGCCCGCTGCACGGCGCGCGACTGGACACGGGTCCGCTCGTGGTCAAGTTTTGCCTTGCTGTAGTCGGATACCCAGGTGCCGGCAATATCGACGGCCGGAACTTCCCATTTGACATCAAAAGGTGGTGGCGTCGCTGCTTGCGGCGACTCGATGGTCAGGGTGGCGAGCATCAGGTTGGGTTCGGGGCGCTGGACATCCCACGTTGCCTTGAACGGGCCAAGCTCACCTTCAATCCGCAAGTCTTCCGCCGCGATCCGCAGCGGAGGAGCTTCAGCGGCGCGGGCCCCGTGACCGTGAAGACAAACCATACCACAACACAGCACCGCCAGGCGGGCGGATATCTTGCACATGGATGACAAACGGGCGGAGGTCGTATCAGGACAAGAATTTTGGGTCATGGTAAATTCTAACAGTTTATTTTCAGGGGATGAGACTAACAGACAATGGGGGCAATCGATTTTTCAGAACACGCTACGAGGCGCGGGCAGGTGGAGCGAGCCCCCCGCATCAGGTCATCACACGTTAATCATCGGAAACGCATGAAACCCTATGTCTGCCAAGTGAGGGAGTAAAGGGTCAAGGTGGCCATGACAAGAACAGATCAATCGGATCCTGACAATTATCGATATTTCCCGACAGACTCAAGCACTTCGTGGGGTAATGCTTAGTGACAATGGATCCCGCCCCCCTTCTCTGGACGTTCCTACCCGGCCTGCACGGCACGGAGGAGCTCTATGATGCGCTCAAGGCGCGCCTACCCGGACAAATCCAGGCAGAATTTATAACACTCCCTACTTCCGGCAAGCAGGACTACGGCACACTGAGCAGTTGGCTCGACCATGAATTAGCTCACGGGCCTGACCAACAAAGGAGGCTCCTCATCGCGGAGTCATTCTCCGGCCCTCTGGCATTGCGCTGGGCTGAAAAAAGGCCGGACAAGGTGGCCGGTGTCGTTCTCGCTGCCTCCTACTGTGACGCCCCTTTGAATCCGGGGATTGCCCTGCTGCCTCTGCGACCGCTCTTCATGGTTAGACCTCCGCGCAAAACACTGCGTCATTTCCTGATTGGCGAGGATGCCAGCGAGGCCGAGGTCGCCCGGCTCAGATCCGTTGTCCAGGCCATTCCCGCGGCGACACTGAGCAAGCGGGCGCGTGCGATTCTCGAGCTTATGGAATGCGACAGCCCGGTGCTACCCGACACACCCGTGATGATCCTCCAGGCACAGAGCGACAATCTCGTTCCCTGGGAGGCTCAGCGCAAGCTGGAAGCTTGTTATCCAAGCGCGCAAACGCACTGGATCGAATCGCCCCACCTCATGTTCCAGCGCCATCCGGAGCAGTGCCTCACCTACATCCTGGAATTTGCGGCAGAGATTGAAAAGACTGAAGCTCAGCTCCAGGATAATGGCTAACCTGGTTTTTGGGAGAATCCCCAGCGGCCCCTGGCCCCGTATTCCAAGGCCTCACATTCGGCGCAAGCACGGGACCGAGTCCCCGGTTTAGCCCGGACGACCATCAGCAAGATCACGCGTGACCTAGCCAGCACCACTCAATGGGCACCTTGATCTCAGGGTGAATACTCAGGCTCACGGGACAGCTCAGAGCGGCACTTTCCAGCACCCTTCTTTCGGGGTGATCCCTATGAAGAGGAACCTCAATACGCACCTCCAACCGCGCGACTCTCCGCGGCAGGCTCTCCGACATGTGTTTTTTCACGTCAATCTTCATGCCATCAAGAGCAATATCCATTTTCTGGGCAACGATCCCCATGATCGTGGCCAAACAGCTTCCCAGCGCGGCGGCCAGAAGATCTGTCGGGGAAAACGTCTCCCCGCGCCCGTTGTTATCCACGGGCGCGTCCGTGGAAAATTGGGTTCCGGTCGGTACGTGTGTATTACGACAATGGAGCCCGCCTTCGTAGTGAGTGGTAATTTCAATCATGATGTTTTTTTAGGGATCTAGAAAAGGGTCGTCTCCGGACGGATCTGATGACAGATCCTTCGTTGTTTTTGCGAGTGCGACCCGGAAGCCGTAGAGGTTACTCGCCTTGGATGATCTTACGGCATTGCGATTGGTGACATACAAATGCTCCTTCAGGTAACTGCTCCAGCACCCGCCCCGCAGCACACCATACACACCCTGCTCGGCATAATCATCAGCGACCCACTCATAAGCATTGCCGGCAAGATCGTAAATACCGAGTTCATTCGGTGGATAAGAACCCACAGGAGCCGTTTTCTCATAGCCATCATTGTAATTGAACAGCGTCCGGTTACGCCGCATATCCGAAGCTTGTGCCGCCGTCTTGTCAGCCAGATTACCCACCTTGAAACCAGCATCCTCAGGCGGCCAGGCACGCCCCCATGGAAATATTTTTTCCATCCGGAACTCCCTCCGCGCGGGGAAACTATCCGGGTCATCGACCAGCCCGGCAATGCCACTCCATTCCAAATCCGTCAACAGGCGGTAGCCGACATCCTCCGAGATCCGCTCCTGGCCACGTTCACGCTCGGTCAGCCAGATGCAGAACGCCTCGGCATCATCACGGGACACCTGGAGCACCGGATGGTCCGGCCCCTGGTCAAAGCCGGGCGATTCGGGCCCCCTGACCTTCGCCTGTTTGACATACTCGCGGTAATCCGACACGCGGGTTTCCCATGCGGATACCAGCAAATCATCATTCACCGGCACAAACTGCATCCCCAGACTATTCTCCCAATTTTTACCGAAGACCACGCTATTATCCCGCTGCAGGCTGAGCCGCACTTTTTCCTTGGCCCGCTCTTTAAGCTCCAACGAGCGGGTACTACGCCGGTAGCCCTCCAGGGTCAGGCTGAGTTCGATCGACCCCGGCTTGACACGCCCCAGGTAGAGAGGCGTTGTCCCCTTGTATTCACCATCGATCTGCACCATCGCACCACCGGGACTACTGTGAATCTCGAGGTTGGCGAACGGGATGTTTCTGACCAGACTTTGGAAAGGCAACAACTTCGCCTTCTTCACCTTTGCCG
>JARFRT010000426.1 GCA_029287105.1 Akkermansiaceae bacterium
TTCGCCTTTGCGCTCCTTGCGGATGACGTTTTCAAAGACCTGGCCTGAGGTGAGGTTGTTAAACCGGGTGAGCTTACAACTGGTGAAGCGCTCGTAGTGGCCGAGGTCGAGATCGGTTTCGGCACCGTCATCGAGGACGTAAACCTCGCCGTGCTGGAAGGGTGACATGGTGCCGGGATCAACATTCAGGTAGGGATCAAATTTCTGTAGAATGACGGACAGGCCCCGAAGTTCGAGCAGGGTTCCGAGCGAGGCGGCGGCGAGTCCTTTGCCGAGCGAGGAGACGACGCCTCCGGTGACAAAGATGTATTTAGTGGGCTGGGGCATTGAATGTGGGTGGGTGAGTTGTACGTGATGGATTACCGGAGCAGTGCTTCGATTTGTTCGGCCTGTTCGAGGGTATCGACCCCGGGCGAGTCATCATCGGTGATGAGGACTTTGATGCGGGCGTTGTTCTCGAGGGCGCGGAGTTGTTCGAGCGACTCCGCGAGTTCGAGCGGGGAGGGCTCCCAGGTGATGAATTGTTGCAGGAAGTCGCGGCGGTAGGCATAGATGCCTTTGTGGCGATAGAGCTTCAGCGCGGGGCTTTCGGCCCGGCGGTAGGGCAGGGGGCTGCGCGAGAAGTAGAGGGCGTCGCCGTTCAGGGCGAGCACACACTTCACGACATTGGGGTCGAAGACCAGGGTTTCATCAGTGATGGGGTTGGCGGCCGTGGCCATGGCGACACCGGGGTCGGTGTGAAGCGCGTCGGCGAGTTGGTCAATCAGTGCCGGATCGATCAAGGGTTCGTCACCCTGGATATTGATGATGTAGGATGCGTCTTGTCCTGAACGCGTGAGGGCGGCGGCGGCCTCGGCAATGCGGTCGGTGCCGGTGGGGTGGTTTGCCGACGTCATCACGGCCTTGGCTCCGAATGCGGTTGCGGCCTGGAAGATGCGGTTGTCATCGGTGGCGATGACGGTGTCATCGAGGTTTTTACAGAGCTGGCATCGTTCCCAGACGTGTTGTACCAAGGGTTTTCCGGCAATCGGGTGAAGCGGTTTCCCGGGGAAACGCGTGGAGGCCCAGCGTGCTGGGATGATGCCGAGAGTGAGATGTTTTCCAGAGGTAGTCACGATGCTCAAATCTGGAATTGAGTTATGAACGTCCGAACGGAAACAACAAGACTCTTTTGTGATTAGTTTGCGATGATCTGGCTGGCTCGGGCGAAAGTTGTGCTACGCTACGGAAAAGTTTGAAGATGCACGGTGCTCTGCTAGCCTCCGCGCTTATGGAGAAGCAGGTTTACGAGTATTTCACCTATTGGGATTGGGCGGTTGTTGCCGGATACATGATTTTGACGACGTGGTTGGGGCACCGGCTTTCCGGCAAGCAGGCGAATATCAAGGATTTCTTTCTCGGCGGCAAGACGCTGCCTTGGTGGTCGGTGAGCGGCTCGATGATTGCCACCGAGATCAGTGCTTTGACATTTATTGGTGTGCCGGGTGGCGTCTATGCAATGGCGGGCGACTGGACCTATTTGCAGTGGGGGATCGGTTCAATCATTGCTCGTTTTGCCGTGGCTTACTGGCTGGTGCCTCTTTATTATGAGAAGGAGATTTACAGCCCTTATGATTTCATGGGGAACCGGTTGGGTGAAGGCGCGCGCCGTTTGGTGACGGGTCTGTTTTCGCTGGGTGCTATTCTCGGCCAGAGTGTCCGGGTGCTGGTGACGGCGATCATTCTGCAGGTGGTTACCGGGATGGACGCCAGTTTGTGTATTGTGGTCATTGGTGCGGTGGCTGTGCTCTGGACGTTCATGGGCGGGATGCAAACCGTGATCTGGACCGATGTCATGCAATTCTGTCTGTTTATTTTTGGTGGGATCCTGGCATTCACCCTCCTGGTCGGCCAGTTGGGGTGGGACCAGATTGCCGGATTGAACCAGATCGTCGTCGATGGCGAAAACGTGAACAAGCTGCGCTGGCTTGATTTCACCACGCCGTTTGAAAACCCCCAGCTGAAATACACCATGTGGGTGGCGTTGCTCGCCATGCCATTCCAGAACTTTACCGCCTTCGGTGTGGATCAGCTCAACACCCAGAGGATGTTCTGCTGTGGTAGTGTCAAGGACGCCCGCAAGGCAATGTGCTGGAGCAGCATGTCGCTCTTGATCACGCTGCTTATGCTCGCGGTAGGGGCCGGATTGTTCGCCTGGTACCAGGTCCATGTGCCGGCCGCCGGAATGGCTGCCGAATTCAACAAGGAACCCAACTATGTATTTCCGACCTGGATCACCATGGAGGTGCCGATAGGGGTCAGTGGACTGATTCTCGCCGGGGCGTTTGCCGCCGCTATTTCCAGCCTCGATTCAATATTGGCGGCATTGAGCCAGACCAGTCTGTCGGTGATCTATGGGCGCGAGAAACTGGAAACCGAGGGCAAGGGTGCGGAAATGGTGCGCCTGTCGCGGATTGCCGTCGTTATCTGGGGTGGGATTTTGACGCTCGCAGGGCTCGGATTATTGGTGGTTTACACCCAGAACAAGGAGACCGATCTGATTGGTCTGGCTTTCGGGATGGTTGCCTATACTTACGGCCCGTTGCTGGGGGTGTTATTAGCTGCTATTTGCCCGGTTCGAATCAGCACTCCCGGATTGATGTTAGGGACGGCGTTGTCCGTTGTGCTGGTCTCATGGTTCAGACCGGAGCTACCCCAATTACTCATTGCCATTGATCTAGAGGGACTTGCCCAACAAGTGATCGCATCCCGACCTCGATTGGCATCCGAGTGGTTCTTCCCAGTCAACGCCAGCCTGACTCTGGCCTGTGGTGTGTTAGGTGGGCTTCTTTCCCGAAAAAAGCCGTAGATTCCTTGTTTTGAAAGGGTTCATGCGATGCTGAAGATGAGGTGGAACTCGTGATTTCGTGTTGTTAAGTCGTGATTCCTGACGCTCTATTTTGCACATGCTTACTATTCTCAAGGTCAAGTATTTTAAAAATTTCTTTGTGGAACCTTTGTGGAAACTGGACTTCTGAGATGATGGATTGGGCACGTGCTGAAATGTTTTGCCCCCATGCGCCTAGCGGACTTTTATATGCACGCAGCTCGCTGGTGCATGGGTCCCAGACAAAGAGCTGATTATCTAATTACTTAATATTTTAAAAACTTCGATGAGTGAAACCGCTATTGACCGTGATGTTCAGGAGGCCCCGCTAGGTGGCGATGGGCTGGATTATCAGAATGAGATGAATCTATTTTGGACGACGGTTTCGACGTCCTTGAAGAAACTTGTTAGTGTGGATGCATACAGTCGTTGGTTTGAGTCCGCTCGTCTGGTCGATGTGAACGAGACGGAAGCTGTTCTTGCTGTTGCGAGTGACATGCACCAGGTATGGATTGAGACGAACTATTTACCCGAGGTTCAGACCGCTTTGTCACAAGCTTCCGAGATGCCATTGAAGATGAGGGTGATGGTGAGCGAGACTCCGGACGAGGGCGGCATGGGATCCGGTGCGGGTTCTGATAGTGCGCCAGCGGATGATTTGGAGTTGTTGCCGTTTGATGAGACGGGTGCGGACGGGTTTCAAGCCAAGGCTCACCAGCAATTTGGCGGATCGATGCACGGGCAGATGAATGGAGGCGACCAGATGCGCAAAAAGCTCAAAACGGCAGGTTTGAACCCGCAGTTTAGTTTTGATCGTTTTGTGGTGGGGCAGAACAACGAGTTTGCCCAGGCCGCATGTATGGCGGTGGCCTCCGCGAAGAGTGCCATTTATAACCCGCTGTTCATCCACGGCAGCTCCGGACTGGGGAAAACCCACCTCATGCAGGCTATTGGCCAGCGATTGATGAAGGAGAACCCGTCCGCGCGTGTGGTCTACCTGACCTGCGAAAAATTTATCAACGAGTTCATTGATACGGTCCGCAAGGGGTCGCTTGAGCGATTCAGGCGGAAGTACCGTCGCGCTGACATTTTGCTGATCGACGACATTCAGTTTCTCGGTGGCAAGGAACGATCCCAGGAGGAGTTCTTCCACACTTTTAACGAGTTGCTTGACCTCCAGAGTCAGGTGGTTTTGACCTCTGACCGACCTGCCTCCGAGATTAAAAATATCGAGCCACGTCTTATTTCGCGCTTTGAATCCGGCCTGACCGTTGAGCTCCAGCCTCCGGGCGTGGAGACCCGGCTTGCGATTCTCCGGCGCAAGATGGAAGACTGGGATGTCAAACTCAACGACGAGATCCTGACGATGCTTGCCGAGCGGATTCAAAGCAATGTGCGACGGCTGGAAGGTGGACTGGTCCGCATTGCCACTTACGCATCGCTCGGCACAGAACAAATCACGGTGGAACGCTGCGAATTCCTTCTCAAGGACATCCTGCGTGAGGAGGGGCAGAAGAGAGTCAACATCGACTCGATCCAGAAAGCGGTCACCAGTCACTACGATTTGAGGTTGGCTGATATGACGAGCCGGCGGCGCCCCTCGAACATTGCCTTCCCGCGTCAGGTCGCCATGTACTTGAGCCGGAAAATGACTCCGTGCTCGCTGGTTGAGATCGGCGACGCCTTTGGCGGTCGTGACCACGGTACCGTGATTTATGCGGTGCGCAAAGTGGAGCAGCGCATGGGTTGTGAACCCCAGGTTCGCGACGCTGTGGATGTTCTGATGGCTGGCCTGCAGCGGAAATAGTTGCCGGCAGACCGGACTGTTCAGCGTTCAACTGGCGCGAACCGAGGAGTTGACCGGGAGCGGTGTGCCGCAGATGGTGTGTTAGGTCGCGCTGCGGCCGGTCCCACACAAGATATAGTGGGTCGGATGCGATTCCGTGCACGATCTTGAATATGAGGTTGAAAAATGCTCAGGAGTTGTTAAAGAGTGCTTGCCTTGGAGCGAGAATACTCCAAAGTCTCACCGAAGCTTTTGGCGAGACAGTGTGATGCCACCTGGTTGATTGCTGTTAAACCGAATCCCAAGCGAGCTATCACAAGCGAGCCATCACAAGCCATTCCATTTCACAAGCCATCCCACATTATCTCAAATGAAATTTTCTATTAGCAAGGAAGCCTTTCTTGATGCCCTTCAACAGGTGCAGCACGTTGTCAGTACCCGGGCCACATTGCCCATCCTTTCCAATGTCCTCATTGAGGCTGCGGGTGGCAAGCTCAAGCTCACCACTACGGATCTGGATGTTGGCGTCAGCGGAAGTGTCAGCGCGGATATTGAGAAGGAGGGTTCCACGACTCTTCCCGTCAAGCGGTTGGTCAGTATCATCCGCGAACTTCCTGCCAGTGAGGTGGAAGTTTCCGTTGATGCCAAGAACCACGCCAGTATCAAGTGCGGCCCGAGTTTCTTCAAAATCATTGGCCTGGGCGAAGACGAATTCCCACCGCTGCCCAAGTTTGAGGATGCCACCGAGTTCAAGATCTCCCAGGACGTCTTGCACGATGCCATTAAAAAGACATCGTACGCCATCTCCACGGATGAAACGCGCTACGTGCTCAATGGTATCTATGTTTCCTTCCGCGAAGGAAAAATGACCTTTGTCGCGACCGACGGGCGCCGACTGGCGATGGTTGAGAATGATCTCGAGTTTCCCGCCAGCCACGAGACGGATATCATCATCCCCTCCAAGGCGGTCAATGAGCTTCAACGGATGCTCGGCAGCGAAGGTGACTCCGTGGTCCGCCTTACCGGTAACCAGATCAGCTTTGAAATAGGCGACAGCATTATTGTCAGCAAGCTGATTGAAGGCAACTATCCGAACTACAAGCAGGTTATCCCCGGCGAACGCAAGGAGCGTGTCACCATCAATCGTGAGGAGTTTCTGAACACCGTGCGCCGTGTGTCATTGCTGACCTCTGAGAGTTCCAATTCGGTTAAGCTTACCTTCAGCAGGGGCAACATTGATGTCCAGGCCAACTCCAAGGATATTGGTGAGGCGAAAGAGCCGATTGTCGCCGATTACGATGGTGACGAGTTCGCCATCGCCTTCAACCCGGAGTTCCTTATGGCACCGCTGAAGAACCTCGGTGAGGAGACCGTCTACCTCGATCTCATCGACGGTATGAGCCCGGGTGTTATCCGGATCGACGGGAGCTTCCTCTACGTCATCATGCCGATGCGCGTGAGTGCCTGACGGGTGTTGAAATTCAACGATCAAGCCCGGAGGATATTCCCTTCGGTCTTTTTTGCGGTTGAAATCTGTGCGACGATCCTGGCCTGATGAAAATGAAAAGACTGACTTCTTCGCTCGTCGGGGTGGTAACGC
>JARFRT010000481.1 GCA_029287105.1 Akkermansiaceae bacterium
TTGGTGACCTCAGTGTGACCTCAGCGGATGGCTTGGGTGACTTCGGGGAAATTCCAAGATTCATAGGCGATGGCGATTTTCACGAGCTGTGACCACATTATTCAGGATGATTACCAATGAAAGAAAAAAGAAGATCCGTGAGATTGGCCGCGTTGCCTCATTGAAGCGGACAGCGAAGAAAAACTCGGAATGCAGGGAATAGCTCCCGCTGCATCATCAATGAGGACACTCTACGCCAGCAAGCGGCACCAGAAGCAATCTGACATCTCGGCGAATTATTTCGCAGCAGAACGACCAAGGATTTCCTCGAGTAGCTTGGCCGAGATGCATGGCGTTTTGAAGCGATGCTTCAGCCCCTTGTATTCGAGATAGAAGCCCAGTGCCGCCCTCGTCTTGTGGTCAATCACGCCATCCACCGGACCCGGATCAAACTTCATATCCTTCAGTTTTGCCTCCAAGCCCTTTGCATCTTTTTCTGATAGTGGCTTCTCAAGGATGTAAACAGGCGAACCCGCTGGTGCCGGCACCAATCTGATTCGTGAATCCACCACATGCACCCAACCCACAGATTTCCCCCTAGCCGTATATTCAAATCGAGGTTCTCGCTTCAATTTCAGACCATAATAAACATCCGCAAACATAGGGTCATTCATCATGGTACTCGTGGCGCCTTCCTTTTTGGACCACTCACCAAACTCCTTCCCGTCAATCCATTGCAATTTGTCACCCTCTATCAGGAAGTTGCCAATTTGAACCGGATTCTTCTCACCGGGAGCCGGAGCAGGCATAGCCACATCACTCGGCCTTCTTGCCGCCACCACCATATAACGTCCACCCGACCCATTCTCCTTGGAACCTTTCGCAACGGCGTTCGACTCCGCCAGACAAGTCGTGACCATGCACAGTCCCAGAATCCCAAATACACGAAGCAGACAGATATGACGGACAGAAAATTTCTCATTCATATCACCACATCTATCATGTCCTGTAAGAATTGACCAGAAACAATCAAAGCCCTTTAAAGTCCACCCTATTCCCCGGGCAAAGGAACAGCGACCCGTATCTCCTCCTGCACATCCACCTCCTTCTCACCAGCCTTCACCCACTTCCCTTTCTCATCACGGCGGGGATCCACCACCACACTACGAGACATCGACTGACTACGACTCATGAACAATTCCTTAGGATAACTCAAAACACCGCCAGACTCGGGATCCTTCACCTGCACCCACTTCCGGCCACCCTCTTCGCCAGCCACGCCTGCCACTTCCACCCAACGCGTATTCCCCTTCCCATCATCCATCATCACCAATGGCTTGCGCCCGGAAGCAGCCTGCTGAGCCAACACATCCAGCGTCGGCCTCTCTCCAATATCCACAACATTTTTACCGGCCGCCTTCAGCTTCTCCCTCAAATCACCCGCCGTACTAGGAACAGGTGTCGTCGCATCAATACCAAACTCGCGCATCACCCGCGGATCCACCTCAGCCGGCTTGTCTTCCTTCCAGCGCTCTTGCGTCTGACGATTCAGGCGCTGCTTCATCGAATCCTCCAATCGCTTCGCCGCACTCTCACGCCACTGCCCGGGCTTATTCTCAGACTCACGAATCACCCGGTTCACTTCCTCATCAGAAACGCCGGCATCCCGCGCTGCGCTGCTCATCCGCTCCATCTCCACCTGCCTGCGGTCCGTCGCCTTCAACTCCTGCAAGCGCTTCTGCTGCTCACTTGTCAAAAACCGACCAGATCCTGACTTCTCCTCCAGCCCCTCAATTTCCCGAACAACGCTATCCACATGCCGTTTCTTCGCTTCCCCCTCATACTGCGTTGGTGGATACAAAACGGTTTTTATATTCCCGGACTTACCCACCGCCGTCAACGCGTCCCCAAACCGCGCGGCCCTTAACGCCGCCCTATCCGCCTTGCGCTCCGAATCATAAACATCCCTGGCGGTATCCATCACCGATGCTTTCTTGATCACTCGCGAATCAAGGTTATCCGTCGCCTTCATTACATTTCCAACATAGTCCTCAGATGTCCAACCAAGCTGCTCCAACTTCTTCGCAAATTTTGCGGGATCACTCCGCACCGCATTCAGTTCCACCGTCCCCTTCACAACCTTATCGATCTCGTCAATCCCAGTTTCACGGAACTTCACCCCAGCCTGATTCGCCGCATCCAACTGTCGTTCAAAATACTTCGCCACTTTCTGCGCGGCATCATCCATCTTCCCGTGCCCTGGAATCAATTGTCCCGCAGCATCAAAAACCCCCTTTCCTCGCAACTCCTTGATCAAATTTGCGCCATTCTCATAATACGAGTTCACATAGTCATCCGGCTTCAAATCTGTCTTTCGCATTTTCCCATCTAGCAAATCATCAGGCTGCAGCTTGATCCCCTTCGCCTGAAGCTCTTGCACCACATGGGAAATCGTCCCACGCGTCTGATACGCCTCACTCGCATAATACAAAGCCAATCCCTGCTTGTTACGCACATTCACCGCCGCCCGATTCCTGATCTGCTCCAGTGCCTCCTTCGCCTGAGCCACTTTCTTCGGGTTTCCGCTCGCCATCATCTTATCAACCGTATCCAGCGTCTTCTTAAATTGCTTCGTATTCAACTCGGGCGGCAAGTTCATCTCACCGGCCTTCTTCGCCCCACTGCCCACCTGATCCAGATCATCAATCATGCTCCGATAGTGGTGAATGTCCGTTAGAGCCTCCCCATACAACTCATTCGTTGCCTTCAGCGCCTTGTTACCGCTCACACCACTCACATCGTCCCCCATCGACGCCAGCCGCTTCGCCAATAATCCCTCCGCTGCATTCTTTGCCCCCTCAGCTTGATCAAAAACCTCACTCATCGCGCGCCGCGTCGTGGGATCCATCCCGTCCAGCATGCTTTTTCGGAGTGCCTGCCACTGCGCGGGCGACCGATATTTCACATTCGCCATTTGCTGAAACATAAATTGCTTCATCGAATCGAGCTTAGCCAACTCCACACCAGCTTCTTTCCCGGCAAGATCAGCATTCTTGAACTGATTATACACCGGATCCGTATACAAGTTCGTATCCACCACAGTTCCACTCTCCGTCCCGCCAAACACCTTGCGAATCTTATCATTGAAGCGACTCACCGCCACCTCAGCACCTTTCCCCTTGATTGCCACATCATAGTCACTCGTCAAGTTGGTGGAACCAAATGCATTACGCCTCAGGTTAACATCCTTCACTCCTTGAGATTCCAACAAAGCCTTTGTCTCCGCCATCGAGTCATCAGCAAGCTTGTTCACCAAATTTCTCCGATACGTGGCGACCCTATGCAAATCCAACTGCTCTTCAGGAGTCTTCCCAGCCAACTTCTTCACCTTACTCCAATCCCCACCATTCTGCCGCAACACCGCCTCGGCACGGCGCTGATCCGCAGGAGACATTTTCGGACTCCGGCCGCGCAACAGATCCATATCTGTCTGGGTCAACTTCACCGGAGGGTTCTCAGGCCCCTTGAATTTCACATAACCGGATCCATCGGCATTCTTCACATGCTCAGGCGCGCTCCTTTTCGCCTTTTCCACTAAACCATCGAGCACATTCTTTCTCTGCTGATATTCACCCAAGGCATCCTTCGCGTCCGTCACCGCGTCTTCGGCAGCCTCCACTTTCTTCGCCGCACGCGCCATCGCAGCTGGCTCAGCCGCCGCCTCCGCCGCCTCCTTCGCCTTGTCCAACGCCTTCTTCGCCCTGGCCACCTTCCCTTCAGTGCTAGCGATCGTATCATTCAGGCCCTTCGAAATATCCTCCAATTCCTTCACCTTCACCGGTCTCGCCGTTTGATTGAGAGTCGTCGCCCTATCTGCCGCAGCCGCAGCCACGCCTGACTCCTCAAAGATATTACCCAACTGATGTTGATTCTGTAGCGCTGCACGCTGCGCATCCGTGAGATCATCCAACTTCCCTGCTTCTGCCATCTCACCAGCACCATCCACAAACCGCTTCAACACCGCCTGATCATGCTTCGACAATGCTTTCAAGGTCGCAGGATCCGCGAAATCCACCCGTTTCAAGATCTCCGCACCTTCGCTCAAGATCGCCGAGGGACGCAACTTCCTCACCGCCTTTACCGCGGCAAACGCATCAGTCGCCACACCCAGACCACCACCCGCAATCGCCAAACCCTTCTGCCAAGTTTCCGTAATCTGAGAGCGTTTCTCAGCCGCACGGCCATAACCTAACACAGCGCCCATCCCCACCTCGCTTGCCAGCTCATCTTCCGCCCGATTGCTCTTGATAATATCCGTATATACAGCATACGCCGCATCCGCCACACTATATGTCAAGACCGCCGCCGCACTCCAAAACCCACCCACATTACCCAATGGAATCGTCACCAACGAAAACGCAGTCATCGCAAACGTCGTATCAATATCCGCATAATCCTGCTGCGCCTTCACCGCGTCACCCAACACATACAGACTGCTCACATACGCCCGCGCAACACGATCCGGCACCCAACGCGCTTGATTGTTAGATACATTCTCCAACTTCATCATCTGCGGCAGCAAGCGTTTAGCTATCGGCTCAAACCCATAGCCCGTTAGCTTCATCAGCTTGTCCACATCACCATCAGAAATCCGACGCGCCTCTTCAATCGAAGACGTCATCGCCGCGCCCCATTTCTGATACGAATGGCGAAAAGCCGCCCATTGGATAGCCTCGATCGTATCTGCCCCACCCTTCACATCCAGATCATCTCGCAGATACTCCTCACTAAACAATTCATAGAGGTACGCTGTATCATCCGGCTCTGAATTCCTGAACATCGGCAGATTACGCAACGTCACCTTATAAAATGACAATGGCGAACGTTTTGCTCCCACCAACCCCTTCTGACTGCCAAAAATATTCTTTATCTTCTGCTCACCAAGGTTCTTTTTCCAGTCCTGGTGCTCCTCCTTCATCATCTCAATAAACATATCCCGCAGTAACAACATCGCGGCATGATCTCCGATGCTGATCTCAAGACTCCTCATCGCCCCCCGTTGACTCTTCTTCCAATAACGCACCAAAGGAGGCTCAAAATTCGCCGCCTTACCCGCCGCCTCCAAGATCGTCATCGTCCCAAACAAATCCATCGCTTCAGCCATAACCAACTCCGTCACAATAACATTGTTCACCTGCTTCGCCTCACCCCGTGCAACCTCATTCCAGTCATGAATAGGCTGCCCTGCCAAGTCCGCCGCACGCTTCAACGCAGATTTCCACAATGCATTGATATTCTCAGGTGATGTATACACCTCCGCCTCGGTAACCAGCGGAGCCACGTAATAGCCACTGTCCGGCTCAACCATCACTTTGATCTTGTCGCCCTTCGACACACCGACCACCATGTCATTGGGCGGCAATTCTTTGACCTTCTCCACCTGCCCATGACTCACCAGCTCGATGATCGGACTCAGATCGCGCTTCTTATCATTCGGGTCACGCACCAGCTTGATTTTCCTCTCCCCCTTGTAAGTCAAGGGGACAGGCTCCGAGGCTCCCTTCCGCTCAATCACAATTGCCACCGTGATTTCCTCACGACTGTCAATTTCCGTACCTGCGCGCACGGATGCGCGCACCTGCTCTGGCACAAAGACCTGCGCCGACCCCTCCCACTCTCGCGGCTCCGTCCCCTGATCATGAACTTGCTCGTCGGCCAACTTGCGGACCAGCTCCAAGCGACCAACCGTGTCCCCATACTGCAAATTCCATTCACCCGATGAAGCCCCTATCTTAAAGGCCTGGAGCCCCGGCGGCGCATCATCCTTGAGATCCACATGAACAAACATCCCCTCGATCTCACCTTCCGGCGGCACGGGATCACCATCATAACTCACCGCACGATCAGGCCGCATCGTCCGGTATTTGATCCACGCTTCCTTCATCTCTGCGGTGTTCCCATGCGCGCCCTCTTTCCCACGACCTCGCACCCGGTACTTCTTCACCCCGCTGCCATCGCCAACATCCACCATAACCTTCCCCATATCCAAGGGTGGCAACCCACGTGCAACAATGAATACCTTCCTCAAAGGATTTCCACTCCGGGGCAGGGTGGCATCCGACCGCAGATCCTTTACATCCGCATAGCGAAACCTGGGTACTGGTCGGCCATAAAAACTCTTTCCCTGCTCAATCGCCAACTGATCATCCAAACAAATGGCATCAACAATCGCCGGCGCGTCCTTCATCCATACCTCCTTACCCTTCTGCCATGCCACCGTCGCATCCGGCTGATCCTCCATCGGAACCATCACACCCACACGCCCCAAACCCTCGCCATCACGAGACGTGCTTCGCTTCGCCTTATAGCGCCAATCCCATACTAACAAATTACCATCCTGCTTCCGGTCTAAACTCAGCTCCACTTTGCTTGAATCCGCGGCCTGAAACAACTCCACTTCCAGCTCGGCCTGCAACCTTCCCGCCGTCACTTTGACCGGAACCGGCTCCTCCACATAAGTCTTCAGTTTTAAATCGGGGTAATTCTTGGGATCATTCTCAACCTTCTCAGAATGTACTCCCCGCCCGGCCAAAACAATTTTCCAGTCTCCCAATCCCTCAGCAACAGGTGGCGGAGACGCGCTATCATCTGGCACATCCCCGGGAGGCTGGACTGGCCCCAAAGTTGCGCTCTCCAACGCCATCTCTTCCCAACGGTTGGTCTCCGGATGCCTGTAACGTGCTGATACCTTCCCATACTCGTCAATCTTCATGTAGCCAGTCACATCGCCCAAAACAGAATCCCGGTAAACAGCCTTCCACATGCCAGCGATCTTTTTCCAATCCTCACGCTCCGGATCACGGCGGCTCTCCGCCACCGCCTCAGTCTCTGGCCTGGTTGGCGCGCCTAACTGACTTCCATAGCTCGCGACAAATGGATTAGTTCTACTATGCCATACCTGGTTCCCCTGCTCATCATTCGTCACCCCATCCACCGCATTGGCCAGCAGTCTTAACTCTCCATTTCCTCCATCCAGTTTTACCTGTAAAGGCCGCCTCGAAGCTGCCGAAAATTCTAAATCAACCACCATCAGCGCACCTTCCACCACCTTGCTCACTGGCTGCAATCCATCCACCGTAGAAACATACAGCCTCATCGCCTTAACCTTTGAAAGCCGCTTCAGATCATAGCGTCGCTCAGAATCCCTCACTCCTTCACCTTTGATCCTACACTTCATCGTCTGTCCCTCATCCGTCAAAATCACCGAGACATGCTTTTGGCTCGTCTCGATCACATCCCCCTTTGTCACATCCCCCTTGCGAACCACCATCTCACCTTTCCCCATGACCTTCCCCTCCTGTTCTTGCATTTGAACACGGAAAAACGGAAACCCTGGCTTCAATCCATATTTATTGTTAGGAAGAACCACCTTATATTTAGCCTCCAGCACCGCCCTTTGCTGCTCTACTTGAAGCACAATCCCCGTTGCGTGACTCCCCACATGAATCTCCCACTCTCCCGCCAAGCTAGGAAGCTTGTCCTGCCCCATCAATGAGCCCGACTGGGTCACCCACGCCATCACACACAACCATCTCAATCGCATCACGGTTTTCATGCTTATCTTCCTTGGTTCTCGCTCCACCACAGCTTCATCCTTGTCTTCTCGCTCACAGAATTTTGATTCTTCAAACGTAAATACAGAAGATCCCCTTTAATGGTTGAACGACCGGGGTCATAGGGCTGACCATCGGCTTGAAACAGTTTCAGATCGGTCACGCTACCCGCCTCGGGCCCCTTCACCTCGACCTCCAAACGTCCCTTCTTCACCGGCACTCCATACCACTGCAGACCCTTCGTCAGGGGGAGTTCCGCAGGCACCCCGCCCTCCAGTTTCACCACCGTGATCTGATCCTTCGGTATACTCGCCACATCGACATTCCTCGGGCCTCCCGGACCAGCCAACTCTGGATTCTCTTTCCTCAAGATAAAGAAATTCAGTCGGTTCGTGCTCGGATCTACATCGCCCGGCACCTCGGCACTTACTTCCATCTTCAAGTTCTTCTTCGTATCCCAGTCCAGTGGCAGCTTCACCTTCATCTTCGCCTTGTGACCACGAAACGCTTTCACCGCCGGATAATCAGCCTCACCCACCAACTCACCACCCACTATGGTCTTAACCTTACCTGCGGGAACGGGCTCATCACCGGTATTGAACAAGGACACATCCACATCTACTTCCTCCCCAGGCTTCGCATTCTCAGGTAGCTCATAACCGTTCGACGCCACGATCAAATCAGGCGCTGAATGGCGCACCGCCTGATCAGACTTTGAGGCCAACTTCTCCGCCTCATCGGCAGATCCAGCCACCAAACAGTCCTGGCAAAACCGGTGGCCCGTATACAAAGAGGCCTTATCGGTATAATGATAATGCCCCGGCGACATCCCCTTTGTATCGATTCGGATATCATTTCCTTTCCCTCCCTGCCCGCCCTTGAAATTCAAGCTCGCAGGATTGATCCGATGAATGAAGCGCCCGTTAGGTAGCTTGCCTTCGATCTTCCCCGCAGACTTACCATTCACAGAGATATTCACATCCATCTTTTTGTAATGCGCCTTGCCAAACGGCACCTCGAAACTCGTCACCACCGCAGCCTCCTCCACCGGTGCTTCCGGTAACAACTGCCTGCGCGGCTCCTCCCACTCACCGTCCTTGTAGTCCATCGAGAAATTGCCACCAAGCTCCACACCCGTCACTCCGTCACTCGGTGGCTCAACTGGGATTCCTCGATTAAAATACATCCGCATCCCACCATCACTCGTCTTCACCAATGCAGGGGCACTGTTAGCAGGCGAAGCTGCCACCAGCGCTTTCACTCCATCTGGACTCATGGCATCAATAGCACCATTCTCCCGCCTGACAGCCATCATTCGTTCACCACCAGCGTAAGCAATATCGACATCCGTCCCCGCCACGTCCTCCACTCCCGCCTCGCTCCGTAACTTCACCCTACCGCCGACCTCGCGCGTTGCCACCAAATCCTTACCATCAGGCATCTTCACCGCTTTCAACACCGGGCCCACATCTCCCACACCGTCCGGCCAAGTCCCCCCAGACACCTTCTCCTCCATCCCCTTGCCCACACGAGCTTTCTTCAACTTTCCATCTTCACGGAAATATACATCCACATCATCCCCCGCCATCACACTCCGCGGCGAATCCGACTTCTTCTTCGGGTCGCCAAAAGTCACCTTCTTTCCGCTCTTCGGATCTAACATTTCAATCACCTCACCTCCCTCACCCGACTCCCTCACATACGTCGCCGCCGCACCACCGCCCGGAGCAGGACCCAACACGGGTGATCCAGCGCGATACCCTAATGCCATGGGCACCTGCTTCCGCTTACCCGACTGCATTCCAAAGCTGAAATTCAAACTATCCTTCTTCTTCCCCCGACGGTGCACCATATGCGTTGGCTCACCATTCTCCATCACCAAGGAATATGAGGCCTTCGTCGCGGCGCGCATAAGCTGGAGCGGCTTTTCCAAATCCGTCTTGGCCCGGCCTTTCTCAAACTCCTCGCTAAGCCCCTTGACCATATCATCATAAAGACGCCCCGAACCATTCGACGCCGGTGGCACGTGCCCCTCCTCCACATCCATCGTCATCGCATCAAGATTATCAAACAAGGCTTCATCCTCATCAGCTTCCGCCGCCGGACCACCCTCATCACCATCTTCTGCCCCATCCTGATCCGCCGCAGAATCATCCTCTCCCTCGTTCGCTAATGAGTCCGGCACCTCGCCACCCAGCCAGCCAAATCCATCATCCTCTTCCTCCTCATCCGCCGGCTCCCCTTCGATCCCATCAGGAGTCCCCCCACCTTGGAAGCCACGCCCACCCGAGTAACGCGGCCCACCACCTGAATACCCGGGCGAGCCCTCGGTCGCAGGCATGCTGTAATTCACCGATGGGCGATTCGTGCAACGCCTCCCGGTCGCATCCGTCCTACGCGTCGTCCGACTCAAGGTCACGTACACTGATTTACCCTCTGGAATCGCCGCCACAAAAGGAACCCGCTCTTTCTTTGTCCCGCCACTGATTACCAGATCTCCCTTCAACTCCTTAAAATTCGGATGCAGTCGCGGTGCAAATTCCACCTCGATAAACCCTCTCTCCTTCAATCGATATTCTTCAACCACTGTCTCCCACAACAACAAATCATCAGCCACCTTCCCCTCCTGTTCAAAACGCACACTCAAATCTGATACCACTGGGCCCTCATTTTTGATCCGCAAAACATGCCCCAACCGCGCCGCACCTATCTCATCATTCGCCGGCACCACACTGACCCACCACTTCACCTCAGGCGCCCTTACCTCCACTTCCTGTCTCGCTGTCGATATCACCCGGTTCCCATCATCAAAGTCTAACACATTCATCTTTACCTCATATTTACCAGGCTTTGCTCGATCCGCATGCAGCAGCATCGGCACCTCCCACACCTCCCCCGGGGGAATGCCCAAAGCCACGCCATCCGTCTCCCAAGCCACACTTCCACGCCCCGCAAAACCAGCTAACAGCTCACCATCGCCTACCGCGCTAAGCCTAACATGAGCCATCTCACTCCCCTTATTTTTCACCGCCACGCTCACCTGCTGTCGATAATCTCGATCGATCACTTTCACCCCGGAATCCACAAAAACAACTGTCGCCTCCACCTCAGGTGCACGCTCCTTCCCCACATCACTCGAAGTCGATTCCCGACAACCGGACAACCCCATTAACAAAACCAATCCAACCGAACAATTTATTTTCATCTTCATTTTTTCTCAGGGTTGACATCAAAACTCCAACGGCGCACGGGAATCTCGGGCTTTAAGCCCAATTCGTCCACACTCCCACCACGCACCTTCATCGCAGCTCTCAATGGCGACGAATAACTTCCACCCTGCGTGCCCCTAATAAAAAGTATAAATCGGTCACCCTTTTTACAAGGAACCCAGCTCCCCCTTAGATTCTTCCCACCGCCCACCGGCTTCCACTCCAATTCTACGCCACTCCAATTCTCCTCCAAACCTTCGACCTTCAATGCTCCATCTTGCTTAGCTACCACGTCAAATACATCCAACTCATTCTTCGGAAAGATCACCAGCTCCCGCTCTTCATTCGGAATCAGCTTCACTGCATTCACCACCCGGTCGTTAGGCTCACTCGCATCCGGATCTTCCACCCACTCAACTTTGATCTTCACGACAGCATCAGATCCCACCTCGTAGCCATGATAGGAATGACTGCGCAAACTAAAAACCACTTCAGCTCCTTCACTCACCTGTCGCTCCCACTGACCACCATCCACTCCCTCACCATCATCGCTCACCCACTGAATCCACATACCACGGTGCTCAGACCCTTTGTCCATACGCAGCACTCGTAACACTCCAGGTTTCCCAGTCTTCACACGAAAATAATCCACATCATTACGTGGGCTGAAAGTCAGCTCGCGCTCCTCACCCAACACTAAATCCTCAGCAGTCTCCGTTGTATTGTTAGGCTCTCCCTTCGACTTCTCAGGGCTGTACAGCATTATCAACTTCACCAACTCGTTCGATCCCCTCTCACTGCCGTGATATGAATTGCCCCGCACTGCCACCACCACGCGCTCACCCGCCCGCACCACCTTGTCCCACTGACCATCACGAACCACCTTCTTCCCCTCGATCCACCAAGGATATAGATCACCATTAGTCTTCGACTTCATCATCTGCACCAATCGAACCACCCCGTCCCCGGGAGCCACCACCGTGAAATGATCCCGGTCCCGGCGCGGATTCAACGTAATCGAAAATTCCTTTCCAAGCTCCACTGCCTGTGCGGTTCCGGGCTTATTATTCGGCTCCACGTCTCCCGCCGCCGGCTCAAACCCCAACATCAGTTTCACAAGCTCGTTCGAGGCCCTCTCACTGCCGTGGTACGAATCGCTCCGCACACCCAGCACCACCACCTCTCCCTTCCTCACAT
>JARFRT010000505.1 GCA_029287105.1 Akkermansiaceae bacterium
TGGATGTGGCCGAGCAGTTGGCGATCGACCGCGCCAAGGAAATTTTCGGTGCGGAGCACGCCAACGTGCAGCCGCATTCAGGCTCGCAGGCGAACACGGCGGTCTATTTCTCCGTATTGAACCCGGGCGATAAGATCCTCACCATGGACCTCGCCCACGGCGGGCACCTGACCCACGGGCACAAGGCGAACTTCTCCGGCAAATTCTATGAGGTCACCCACTATGGCGTCAGCGAAAGTGACGAGCGTATTGATTATGATGCCTTGGAAAAGACAGCGGAAGAGGTGCGGCCGAAGTTGATTACGACCGGGGCAAGCGCCTACCCGCGTGAGATTGATTTTGAGCGGATGGCGCAAATTGCCAAGAAGGTCGGAGCGTATCTCTTTGTCGATATGGCGCACATCGCCGGCCTGGTTGCTGCCGGGGTGCATCCCAACCCGGTGCCCCACGCCGATTTTGTGACGACAACGACGCACAAGTCGCTCCGTGGCCCGCGTGGTGGTATTATCCTCTGCAAGGCAGAGTATGCCAAAAAGATCGACGGCACCGTTTTCCCCGGCATCCAGGGCGGGCCGCTGATGCATGTCATCGCCGCCAAGGCCGCCTGCTTTGGCGAGATTCTGAATAGCAACTTCAAAGCATATTCGCAGCAGGTCGTCGATAATGCCCAGGCCATGGCTGCACGCCTCAGCGAGCATGGCTACCGGATTGTTTCCGGCGGCACCGACAACCACCTGATGCTGGTCGACCTTCGGCCTGCCGGGATCGATGGCTCGATTGCCCAGCACGCGCTTGATGAGTCGGGGATCACGGTCAACAAGAACTCGATTCCCTTTGATACGGCAGGGCCATTCAAGCCGAGTGGCATCCGGATCGGCACGCCTGCGGTAACGACACGCGGCATGAAAGTGGCCGACGTGGAGAAGGTGGCTGATCTGATTCACGAGGCGCTGCAAAGCCATGACGACGATGCCAAGCTGGCTGAAATTCGTGAGCGGGTATACGACTTCAATCGCGACTTCCCGCTGCCTGAGTAAACGCCGGGCCTGGCGGTCTAAAATATACCCTCAACAAATTCCTGTTTGTTGAAGGGTTTGAACTGCTCGGGTTCTTCGCCCAATCCGATGAACCGGGTTGGGATGCCGAGCTCCTGCTGGATGAGCACGGCTACGCCACCTTTGCCCGAGCCGTCGAGTTTGGTGACGATGAGCCCGTCGAGCGTGATCGCTTTGTTAAACTCCTTGGCCTGGGCGAGGGCATTGCCGCCAGTGGTGGCATCCACGACTAACAACTTGAGGTGTGGCGCGTTTTCATCCTGTTTGCCAAGGGTCCGCTCGATCTTGCCGAGCTCTTCCATCAGGTTGTGGCGGGTGTGAATACGGCCTGCGGTATCGCAGATAAGAAACTGGGTGCCGTCATTCAGTGCCTTCTGATGGGCGGTGTAACAGACGGAGGCGGGATCGGCATTGGGGGCGCCCTTGACCACCGGGATATCGAGGCGTTCGCCCCAGAGCCCGAGCTGCTCGACGGCAGCGGCGCGGAAGGTGTCGGCGGCGGCCAGGAGCACCGAGTGACCTTGGCTTTTGAGCAGGTGGGCAAGTTTGGCAGAGGACGTGGTCTTGCCGGTGCCATTGACGCCGACAACGAGGATAACGGCCGGTTTACCATCGCTGCGGGGTGTCAGGCCGGGCAGGTCTTCATCGAGGATCCCGGCGATGTGTTGCTTGCAGACCTCGATGACGTCGTCGGCCGAGATTTTGCGTCCCATGGCCCTGAGGTCATCGATGATGCTTACCGTCGTGCGGGCACCGAGATCGGCGCCGATGAGGTCGGCCTCGAGTTCGTCCCAATCGATTTCAGCGCGATTCGAGACCTTGTTGTAGAGCTTTTTGAAAAATCCTGCCATGGCTTGTTGGGCGGGTTATTAAACCGAACTGACAGGATTGGACAGAGTTTTTTGATTTGAGTGCGCCAAGGCATGAATATCGGGAGAAACCGTTGTCTTTAAAAGACTTCGGAGTAGGCCTTGGCTATCACCATCCGCAAAAAAGCAATAAACCTTAACTTTCTTTGAACGGATACTGTCGTGAGGGGTCTATTTCCCTGAACACCGTATGTTTCGGTGTTCAAACCCACCATAGGTGAACACAACAGTTGCAGTTGTCAGTTTCCCACATGTTATCAGCGTGTAAGGACTGAAGAATCAAAAGCCCCGGGAGCTCCAACTCCCGGGGCCTTTTTATGCAGCAACTACGCGGAAACGGGCACCTTGTCGCGCTTGTCTTATTTGCTATTTGGAGTTTGAGGCTTAGGGCTTAGGGCTTAGGTTTGAGCGTGGCGGATATCTTTTCCAAGGCGAAGCGCAGCTGGGTGATGTCGCGGATCCGCGGCAAGGACACCAAGCCCGAGTTGCTGGTGCGCTCGATCCTGCAC
>JARFRT010000583.1 GCA_029287105.1 Akkermansiaceae bacterium
AGGATGAGGAGAGGCTGGGTGAGCCGTCGCGTGGCTGACTGCCGGGTCGGCTGGAGTTGGCGGTGGTGCTCGGGCCGCTCGGGTCGGCCGGGCCGGCCGGGTTCAGGGGTGCCGATGACAGGCAACTGGTTTTGAGTGGCCCCTCCATTTTTGAGTAGCAGAATGACTCGCAGGGCATGGACCAGAGTTGTTTGAGTTCGTCGTCGACGCGGGTGACGGAGAATGAGATGCCGGCCATTTCCTGGCAGGTGACGAGGGGGCCGATGACGACGTCGAAGATTTCAATGCCGAGCGCCTCGAAGTATTCCTCGGCCTTACGCATGCAGATGAGGCATTCCATCATGGTGGTGGAGCCGAGGGAGTTGATGAAGAAGATGATTTCGTCGCCTGGGTTGAGTGCCTCGACCTCGCTGTCGTTGGTGTAGTCGTTGACGATGAGGTCGAGCATCATGGGGGTGAGTTCATCGGCGGGCATGAAATCGATTTCGGCGACGCCTTTTTCGCCGTGGATGCCCATGCCGAGTCCGACCTTGCCCGGGGGGAGGTTGAAGGTGGGTTTGCCGGTGGCGGGGATGGATCCTGGCGCCATGGCGGTGCCGATGGAGCGGGTTTGGAGGCAGGCTTTGCGGGTGGTGGCGGCGAGCTGGTCGAGTGAGCTGGCGGACTGTGAGGCGGCACCGGCGATCTTGACGATGGGGATGAGGCCTGCGATACCGCGGCGCTCGTGTTTGCGTTCCGGGGGAGCGGAGGCGACGTCATCGGTGATGAGCACGGTCTGGACGTCGGTGCCGTTGGCCTCGGCGAGTTCGGCGCCGAGGTTGAAGTTCATGATGTCGCCGGCGTAGTTGCCGTAGAGGTAGAGCACGCCATTGCCGCGGTCGGTGGCGGCGGTGGCCTCGGCGACGATGTGCGGTGCGGGGGCGGCGAAGATATCGCCGCAGGCGGCGCCATCGGCCATGTTTTTGCCGACCATGGCGTGGTAGATGGGTTCGTGGCCGGCTCCGCCGCCTACGAGCAGGGCGACTTTGTTCTCGGGGATATTGTTTTTGACGATGGAGCGTGTGCCCACTTTGTAGCACTGACCATTGTAGGCGGCGACCAAACCATCGATGAGTTCATCGGCTGCGGCGAGGGGGTCGTTGATGAGTTTGGGCATGTGGGCGTGATGGTTTGGGCATTTTTCCTGAATCCTTGGTTTTCCCGGATACTTCGGAATGGTCAATGGCAGTCGGGGAAACCGGCCGGCGGGTGGCGCCGGGCGTGATTTGATCCGCGATGCTAGCCGGAGGCGGGGAGGGGGTCTAGGATGGAACGGCTCAAATTTTGAATGAATTCGGCGTTCAGTATCACCCGAGGGTGTCACCTGGCTCGATAGAGCTTACGATAAGTCAGGGGTGTTTTTTTCATGATGCGTGAGAATTCGCGAGAAAGGTGACTTTGGTCGGCGTAGCCGCAGCGGGCGGCGATTTCGACCAGTTGGTGGGAGCTGTGGCTGAGCAGGTAGCATGCCTCGTGGACGCGGAGGTGGCGGATGTAGGCGCGTGGGGTCATGTGGAAGACCTTTTTGAATTTGCGTTCGAAGGCGCTGAGCGAGAGTCCGGCATGCTGCGCCAACTGGGGGATTTTGAGGGTGGCGGCGAAATTTTGTTTCATTTCCTGAAGTGCGGCGCCGAGTTCGCGGTCGATGTCGATTCCCGAGGTGCCGGATGCGAACGGACGGGTGGCGCCGGCGATGCCCCTGATGGTGCCGTCGGGGCTTTTCAGCGGGATTTTGGTGGTGGTGGACCAGTCGACAAACCCGCCTCCACGCGGGACGAGTTCGACTTTGTTCAAGATGGGTCGTCCTGTTTCAAGGATGGACCGGTCATCTTTGGCATAGGCATCGGCCATGCTGGGCGGGAAAAAATCGTAGTCGGTTTTGCCGATGACATCCCGGGCATCCTTGAAGCCAAGCTTCTCGACGAGTCGTTGGTTGAGTGCGACAAAACGGAACTGGGTATCCTTGACGAAGTAGAGGAATCCCTCGATGTGTTCGAACAGTCCTTCACCGTGGTCGGTGAGGTTGTTTTCCGTGAAAAAATTGTGAGGTGGCATCGGTGCTGGGAATTCGACTATGGATGGAAATCGGCGGCCATCAAACTCTTTTAACACGAGCGAAGGGCGGCATCAGAGTGAGATCCATTGGCCGTCGTTTCGGGTGCTTTGGTAGATGGCGCAGATCAGGGCGACGGCTTTGCGGGCTTCGTGGCCGTCGGTGGATGGGCTGGTGCCGTTTTTGATGGCAGATAAAACGTGCTCGAAGTTTTTTTGGTGGCCGGTGAAATCGATGGCGTTGGGGTCGTTGGCCCCGAGTCCGGTGGTGGCGGTGGTGGCCATCAGGTTTTGCTGGACGTATTCGTCCTCATCCATGGGTTTGTGGAAGTCCCAGACGCGGAAGGATGTGTCGCTGAGGATGGCGCTGCCACGATCGCCGCAGATGTGGATTTCAGCCGGGTGGCCTGTGGATGACCAGCATGCGGTGGAGGCCTGGATGGTGCCGCGCGCTCCATTTTCAAATTCGAGCAGCGCTACGGCGGTGTCCTCGACCTCGATACCCTGGTGGGCGAGGCAGGCCATGGTGGCCGAGACCCGTTTGACCGGTCCGACGGTGTGAATGAGTTGGTCGACGGTGTGGATGGCCTGGTTCATCAGGGCGCCGCCGCCGTCGAGTGCCCAGGTGCCGCGCCATGGCGCGGAATCGTAGTATTCCTGGCTGCGGAACCAATGGACGGAGGCTTGGCAGAGGGTGATGCGGCCGAACCTACCCTGGTCGACCGCCTGTTTGAGCTGGGTGACGGCTTCGTTGAAGCGGCGGTTGAGGATGGCGGCGAGGGTGACCTTGTTTTTCCGGGCGGCGTCGATGAGGCGGTCGATGCGTTCGGGGGATATTTCCAGGGGTTTTTCGCAAAGGGTGTGTTTGCCGGCATTGAGGGCGGCGAGGGTGAGTTCCATGTGCGTGCCTGACGGGGTGGCGATGGTGACGATGTCGAGTTCCGGGTCGGCGAGGAATGCTTCGAGGGTGGCGAGGCTGTTGCAGCGGTTGGCTGCGGCGAACTTCTCGGCTTTTCGAGGATGGTGGTTGTAGACGGAATGGAGGGTCGCGCCTTCCATCGCGTTGATCGCCTTGGCATGGAAGTTGGCGATCATGCCGGTGCCGATGATTCCGAATTTCATGATGAGACTGGGGTGCCGGCGGACTTGGGACCGGTGTCGTTCCGACCCTTGGACGAACTGGGGGGGGTCAGGAGGAGATCCCGGACGATGGAGCCTTGGTGCTGGCTTGGCGCACCGGATTTTTGGGTAAAAACGGGGCATCCAGGGTTTCTTTCAACGGGAAGAGCTCGGCGAAATCCTCCATGGTATCCGAGTCCTGCTTGCCAAAAACGCCTTCCTCGATGAGTTGGAAAACCATGGTACCGATATCGGTGCACGAGTGCAGACGCCATTCGTCCATCATGGTGCTGGCCATGGGCCCGAATTCCTGCAGTGCCAGATCGCGAAAGCCGATGAGCAGTTCGCTGGCGGCAACGTGCCGGTGCTCGCCATCGTTGTTTTCCATGACGCGTTTGACCGTGAAGTCCAGGGCGTCCTTGAGGAAATAGTAGGCGCCGACGTCATATTTGGGGTCGCGTGCGATGACCGCTTTGACGGCATCCATAAACTGGGTCGGCTGCATGGGGAAAGTCTGGAGATCTATGTGGGAGCTGTCAAGATCCGGATCATGGTCGCCCTGGTGGTCGTGAATCCTTCGCTGGCTCCGGGAAACAAAGGGAGAGGGGGAGAGAGGGAGAGTAGGGGGGGGATAAAAAAAGGCCACCTCCGCATGGGCGTAATGCCGGTAGCGGGAGGTGACCTCACTAAAAGTTGTGTTATCTGCTTTCGCAGAGATTACCACTTGTTGTTGTCACGCCTAGGTGGGCGTTCTTCACGGGGGCGTGCTTCGTTGACGGTAAGGTTTCTTCCGTCGATGGCGTGTCCGTTGAGGCCTTCGATGGCTTTTCCGCCGTCGTCGTCATTGGGCATTTCGACAAAACCGAAGCCTTTGGAGCGACCAGTGTCTCTGTCTTGGATGATTTTGGCACTTGCTACAGGGCCATACTCAGCAAAAAGTTGCTGGAGATCGTTATCGGTGAGACCATAAGACAGGTTTCCTACATATATGTTCATTTGCTTTTCTGATAGATGCATAGTTCAACTGAGACTAAAGATTGGCCTACGCACAAACAAATCGATAGATTACTGCCATTGTTGGCAATGATGGTTGGCACCCTTTCAGGCGACAGCCGTGTGTGTGATATACTGGGACTGTTACCAATGCAAGTATATAATTTTGTCCTATTTCAGCGAGTGGAGATAGGCGACGAGGTCGGCAAATTGTTTCAGTGACAGCTCGTTGGCGAGACCGGGCCCCATGAGTGTGGATGTTTGTTTGCTGATGTCCTTGACTTCGGCTGTTTTCAAGGCGGTCGCCATACCGGCGATATTGTGGAGGGTGACCTTCTGTGTATCCTTGGAAACAAGGGTGCCTTGGTGGGTGGTGCCGTTGTGCATGGTGACCGTGACCCAGGAGTCGGAGATGGTGGCCGCAGGTTTGAGAATGGCTTCGGCGATTTGCTCCGTGGTTAAACGGCTGCCGATATTCTTGAAATCGGGGCCTTTGATCGGGTCGGTGGGTTTGATGTTGTGGCAGGCGACGCAGGCGAGGCCGGCGAGAACTTTTTTCCCGGCCTTTGGGTTCGCTTTGATTTTCCCGAGTGAGAGGATGACGTCCTCGATCGCGGTTTTTGCGATTTGCCCGTGATTTTTGGGTTTTTTATTGCCCCGGGTTTTTTCGGGTTGGCCGATGCCCTTGAGGTTCATGCGGTGTTGGGTGGCGATGGTGGCCAGCAGCTCCTTGGTGGTCGCGTCGGCATTGGACCACTCAGCGCGGAAGGATTTTTCGATGTTGTCGGATTCGGACCACTTGACTGGTTTGTAGTAGGGGCCGCGGGTATCGGGCCGGGTACCCCACCACCACGAGCCATCGTAGTCGGCTTCCTTTTGGTAAAGGCGGGCCAGTGCGGAGCAGAGTTTTATTTTCAGTGACGGGTTCGCGGTCTCCTCGAGCTTGGAGATGAGTCCGTTGACGGCCTCGGCATTGTGCATCAGGCGCAGTGCCCAGAGGGCTCCGTCCTGGCTGGGGCTGTCGAGTGCGGCGAGGCATTCGGCGGTGGCGTTGAGTTTCACCAGCGACTGCACGGCGACGTGGGGGACGACGACAGCTGCGTGTGGGGTGGCGTGGGGGCCGCCTTGGTGGCCTTTTTGCGTCGACGCCTTCATGGGGGTCGCTGGGATGGCGACGGCGAGCAGGTTGTTGGCGGTTTTGACATCGCCGATGCGGCCTAGTCCGACGGCGGCGGCAACCTGGACACGCGGGTCGCTGTCTTGCAATCCGGCGAGGAAGGGTGCTGTCGGGATACGGGGGCAGATCGGTTTGCGGTCGGCGAGGGCGCGCAGGGCGAACTCACGGATGGTTTTGTCTTTGGACAGGTTGACGAGGCCGTCGATGGATCGACTGCCGAGTAGTTGGGCATAGGTAAAGATGGCGGCGACGCGGGATTCCTTGGAGTGGCTGGCATTGGTGGCCACGGCGAGGATGCGGGGCCCGAGTTGGGGCGAGCGGGTGAGGATTTCCTGTTGGGTGTGGAGGCGCGTGGTGGCGCTTTTTGAGGTGAGGCCATTGACCAGGGCATCATCCGCGGTGTCTTTGAGATTGGGGAATGGAAGGTATTTCCAGTTGTTGGGTACGACGCGTTCAACGTAGCCTTTGCCCGGGTTGCCCCGGTATCCTGCACCGTCCCAGGCGGCGAGGTACATGCGGCCTGAGCCGTCGACATCGATATCGGTGAATTGGGAGATGCTGATGAAGTTTTCCTGGGTCTGGGTGAAGGACGGGCCGTCCGGGGTGATGCGGTGGATAAAGAGCTGGCTGCGTCCCCAGTCGCCCATCAGCGGGACGTTGTTGTAGGGCTCGGGCCAGCCTGGTTCCTGGAGGAACATGGCACCGGTACCCGAGCCGCCGCCCACGTCGGCGAGGGCCGGGATGATTTCAGGGGTAAAATTCTTAAACAGGATCGGGTAGCCGTATTGGGCGGACTGGATTTGGTGGATGAAGCGGATGTTCCAGCCGCCACCGTCGTTGGTATTGCCGCGGGTGAAGATGTTCATGAACGGGTCGATGGCGACGTCGTAGATATTGCGGAGGCCGCGGGTGTAGACCTCCATTTCGGAGCCATCGGGGCGGACGCGGAGGATACCGCCGCCGAGTTGGGTCAGACGGGTGCCATCGGTGCCTTCCGCGTTGACGAAACCGAAGTCGCCCACGGCGATATAAATCCAACCGTCGATCCCCATGCGGATACCGTTGGTGGTGTGGTCGGCGCCGCGTTTTTGGTTATGCAGCAGGGTGGAGATATTTTTGACGAGGGGTTTTGCCGGGCCGTCAGCCTTGCCATCGTGGTTGGCGTCGGTGAGGAGGCTCAGGTGCATGCCGCTGATGACGCCGGTGTTTTTGGGCACAACGGTGTGCAGGACGTAGAGTTTGTTGTCTACGGCGATCAGGCCCCGCGGGTTGTCGATTTCGGCGAAGACGGACGATTGGTCCGCCGTGCCGTCGTTGTTGGTGTCGACGAGCCGGATAATGCGGCCTTTGCTGGCGCCTTTCCCGAGCGAGCCGTTGAGATCGACGCCGACGAAGACGTCGCCATTGGGGGCGGCGCAGAGGCAGGCGGGCGAGGGGGTGGTGTCCTTGGTGCTAAAGCGGGTCGAGGTGAGTTCGGCAGGGACTTTGGCGGAGGCGGTCGTGGCCGTTGTGGCTGCGACCAGGCAGAGCAGGGAGAGGGGGCGTGACAAAAGGGGGGGAATCATGGGTTGGTGGATGGGATGACCGGATTTGAGTGGCTGGTTGGTTGAAATGGGAAGGAGGTGCTGAGAGGCTTGGGGGTATTACGAGCCCGATGGATTTGTTCTTTCAAAGAGTGGGGAGGGCGATTACGCGAAAACATTTTCTTTTTATTTGAAACTTTTTCCGGCCGTCTGCGTTAATAGCCATTGAGGAATGTGTTCCTTGAGTGGTCATGAATATCTCGGGTAGTCTGGGTGTTTGGCGGCAGTCGTTGATTCGACTGCTTGGGGTGGGGATGATGGGTGTGGTCGGCGTGACCGAGGCCGCGGCGGAAAAAGTGGAAGGGGTGGAGAAGGGGATGCCGTCTGTTTGTTTCCCTTATGAGAGTGGCCAGCCGCCTGGGGTTGCGACGGCGATTGATCGTTTGGTGGGGGCGGTATTGAAAGAGCGCGGGATTGTATCGGCGCGGCCGTGTTCGGACGAGGTATTTATCCGCCGCGTATTTTTGGATGTGATCGGGACGTTGCCGACGCAAAGGGAGGTTGTCTATTTTATCAACAGCGACGATCCGGAGAAGCGGGCGAGGTTGATTGATGTGTTGCTGGCGCGGGATGAGTTCGTCGATTACTGGACGTTGAAGTGGTGTGATTTGTTGCGGGTGAAATCCGAGTTTCCGGTGAATTTGTGGCCGAATGGCGTGCAGGCGTATCACCGGTGGATCAGGGATGCGGTCAAAGAGAACCGTCGCTACGATGTTTTTGCCCGTCAGTTGCTGACGTCCAGTGGCAGCAACTTTCGTGAGCCGGCGGTTAATTTTTACCGGGCGGTGCAGGGAACGGAGCCGGAAGCGATTGCGGAGATGGTGGCCCTGACCTTCATGGGGGTTCGCACGGAGCGTTGGTCGGAGAACAACCGCAAGGAGTTGGCCGCCTTTTTTTCGCGGGTGGCCTATAAGAAAACAGTCGAGTGGAAGGAGGAAATCATCTATTTGGCTCCCGAGTCGACGGGGTCGCTCATGGCGGTGTTCCCGGACCGGAAAAGGGTCACCATTGCCGCGGGTGATGACCCGCGCAAGGTCTTTGCCGACTGGTTGATCACCAAGGACAACCCGTGGTTTACCCGGAGTATTGCGAACCGTGTATGGTATTGGCTGATGGGCCGTGGGATTATTCACGAGCCTGATGACATCCGGCCAGACAATCCCGTTTCCAATCCTGCCTTGCTGGCCTATCTCCAAGGCGAGTTGGTGGAATCCGGTTATGACCTCAAGCATCTGTTCCGATTGATTCTCAACTCGAGGACGTACCAGCAATCGTGTATTTCGCGGAGTGATGACAAGTATGCGGCGGCTTACTTTGCGTGTTACACGATGCGTCGCTTGGATGCCGAGGTATTGGTTGATGCCTTGAATGGGTTTGGCAATACGCAGGAGAAGTACTGGAGTCCGATTCCCGAGCCGTTTACATTCATCCCGGAAGACAAGCGGACGATTACTTTGTCGGATGGCAGTATCACCAGCCAGTTTTTGGAAATGTTTGGCCGGCCTAGCAGGGATAAGGGGTATGAATCGGAGCGGGGGACGAACCCAACCGAGTTCCAGCGTCTTTATATGTTGAATTCGACCGAGATGCATACCCGCATTTGGCGCAGTCCGGCGTTGCAAAAGATCATAGCCCAGTCCGGGAAGGACAGGAAGGCGACTATTCGCAGGGTTTATCTGACCCTTCTCTCCCGCAGGCCCACGGATGGGGAGATGGCTATTGCGCTGGCACATTTTAGCGGTTCAGCGAGAAAGGCGGGGGTCAGGGGGGCGGTGCAGGATCTCGCCTGGGCATTACTGAATACCAAGGAATTTCTCTATAAACATTGAGTGTAAACCACCGACCCAACATTGTTATGAAGCCCCCGAACAACCCATTGAAAGTGTCACGGCGTCATCTGTTAAAAACCGGTGCCGCCGCAGCGATCGGTGCGCCGTTTCTTAACTCGGTGAACTTTGCCGGTGCGGCTGAGAACAAGGAAGGGGGGCCGCCGGATTCCCCGGCGCCCGCGAAGACGGTGATCGAGATCTGGATGTGGGGTGGTCCATCGCACCTGGACACCTTTGATCCCAAACCCGATGCTGGAGCCGACTACTGTGGGCCCTACAACGAGGCTGTTGCCACGGTTGCCGATGGTATGCAGCTCAACTCGCGGCTGCCGTTGATGGCGAAGCAGGCGGACAAGTTTTCGTTGATCCGAAGTATGACCCACGGGGTGAATGCCCATGAGACGGCAGCGTATCTGATGCAGACAGGGCGGTCGGCGGGTGATGGTCAGGTCTATCCGAGCATCGGCTCGGTGGTCTCCAAGTACAAGGGGTACGACCATGGTTACAAGGGTCTTCTTCCTCCCTATATTGTGCTGACCCAGCCGCATGGAAGGTTTTCAGGGGAGGGCTTTCTCGGGCCGAAATACAAACCGTTTGCCACTGGCGGCGATCCTAACAGGGATCCGTTCACGGTGCAGGGTATTATTGCGAAAGGGATCACGGATGCGCGGCAGCAGAGCCGGCGTGACCTGCTTCACTCTCTGGACACCCTGGGCAAGGCAAATCCTAACAGCCGGGACTTCAAAAAGCTTGATGTGTGTGAGGAGAAGGCATACTCGATGATTTTGGGTGATGCCCGCAAGGTTTTTGATTTGTCGAGTGAGTCCGATGCCCTGCGTGATCGCTACGGCAGGCACAGCTTCGGTCAGTCCTGCATGATGGCGCGGAGGTTGGTGGAAAACGGGGTGCGCTACATCACGATCACCTACAAGGGGTGGGACACGCATAAGATGCATTTTAATACCATGAACCAGAAGCTGCCGCAAATGGATCAGGGGATTGCCACCTTGTTTGAGGATTTGGCGGAGCGAGGGCTTTTGGACAGCACGATTGTCTGGTGCTCGGGTGAGTTTGGCCGGACGCCCAAAGTTCTTTGGAACGAGCCATGGAAAGGTGGACGGGGGCACTTTGGTGCTTGTTTTTCCTCATTGATTGGTGGTGGTGGGTTTGCGGGAGGGCATGTGGTCGGGGCGAGCAACGACAAGGGGATGGAGGTGGAAGACCGGCCGGTTTACCCCCAGGATTTTTTGGGCAGTATTTACGAAAAGCTCGGCATCGATCCCGAAGGGACGATTGCCAATGGGCGTGGGGAAAATGTGCCGATCACCATTGCCAGCGAAGGGAAGGGACGGCTGAAGGAAATCATGTAACCGATCCGATGATCAAACGATTTATCCTCCTATGCCATGCGCTCGTTTGTGCGCATGTCGTGCCGGTTTGCGCCGAGCCGGGGCAGTCGGCGTCCCATATGGGATACATCTATCCGGCCGGGGCGCAACAGGGGGCGAGTTTGGAAGTGACGGCGGGCGGCCGAAACCTGCGTGGGGTGAAGGAGGTGTTCGTCAGTGGGGAGGGTGTGAAGGCCACCCATGTGCTCAGTTTCCGCAACTATAAGAAAACCTACGGTGATTACCTTCGCCAGCTTCAGAAAGAAATCCGGCTGCGCGAGCCTGCCAAAAATCGGAAGGGGAAGAGAAGGCCTGCGGATAAAAAGAAGAAGCCGGATGACGAGAAAATCGTCCCGCCGGACCATCCCCTGTTTCGTGGTTTGGATAAGTGTACCCAGCAGGAGCTTGGCGCTCTTCTCCGGAGGTATTACAAGGAGAACAAACAAAAAACCAAGGAGCTCGACGAGCTTTGTTTGCTCAAGGTGATTGTTGAACCCGACGCCAAACCCGGGATGCGTGAGATCAGGCTTCGTACCAACGCGGGGATGAGCAATCCGATCCGGTTTTTTGTCGGGGCGAAACCGGAATCGCTTGAGGTTGAGCCGAACGACAGGGTGGCGGTCAACGCGCCGCTTTCGCCGCCGTTCGTTGTCAATGGTCAGATTGTAGCGGGTGATATCGATCGCTTTCACTTCAAGGCAAAGGCGGGCCAGCAGCTTCTCATTCAGGCCCATGCACGGTTGGTGATCCCCTACATTGCCGATGCGGTTCCGGGATGGTTCCAAGCGACCCTGGCGATTTATGATTCCTCGGGAAAGGAGGTGGCCTTTGCCGACGACTACCGTTTCAGTCCGGACCCTGTGCTGTTTTACAAGATCCCTGCGGATGCCACCTACACGCTGGAAATACGTGATTCGCTCTACCGGGGGAGGGATGATTTTGTGTACCGCGTCTCCGTGGGGGAAGATCCCTTTATCACGCATATTTTCCCCCTTGGGGGCAGTCAGGGGCGGAGCACCAGGGTGGCACTGAAGGGGTGGAATCTTCCCTTCAAGTCTGTGCCGCTCGACACCCATAAGGATCCCGGGACGACCCAGCAACTGGCGATCGCGCATTCCAACCAAATCCCCTATGCGGTGGACGAGTTGCCCGAGTGTTTTGAGATCGCGCCGAACAACACGATCAAGGAGGCTCAGACGATTCCGTTACCCATCATCATCAACGGAAGGATTGAGCGTTCCGGGGACAGGGACGTCTATCAATTTGACGGCCGTCCCGGGGATAAGGTCATTGTGGAAGTGAAGGCACGACGTCTGCACTCGCCGCTGGATTCGATGCTGCGCCTTACCGATGCCATGGGCCAGGTGATTGCCTGGAATGATGATGGCGAGCAGCTCAACCTCGGTATGCTGACCCATCATGCGGACTCAATGCTGAGTGCCCGCCTGCCGCAGGAAGGTCGCTATTTCATCCACGTGTCTGATACACAGGACCAGGGAGGTGACGAGTATGGCTACCGGCTTCGTGTCAGCAGGCCGATGCCTGACTTTGCAATCAGTGCCACGCCCTCCAGTATCACGGTGAGGCAGGGGTGCTCGGTGCCGATTGCTGTCCACGCCGTCAGAAAGGATGGTTTTGATGGGGAAATAGATATTGTACTCAAGGATGCGCCGAAAGGATTCAAGCTCAGTGGTGCGACGATCCCCGCAGGGTGCGATTTTGTCAGGATGACGCTCACGGCTCCCGTGGGTGTGAAAAACAAGCTCTTTCAGATTCGGCTCGTGGGCAGGTCAAAGCTGGCCCATCGTGCGGTGACACGTGACGTGCTGCCCGGCGAAGCGATGACGCAGGCATTCATCACGCATCACATCGTGCCTGCCGAGCAGACCATGGTTTACGTCGGGGGTTGGGGTGAGGCACTTGAGGTGGTTCTCTCCAAGAGTGGCCGGGTGCGTATTCCGCGGGGTGGCGAGACCACGCTGCGGATCAAAAAAACCAAGTCATCCGGCGCGCTGCAGTTGAAGCTTTGCCATGCGCCCGAGGGGATTTCCCTGGAGCAGAAACGATCCGGCAACAATGCCCTCAGTGTGTCCTTGAAAGCGGATGGGGAAATGAAACCCGGCACCTCGGGGAATCTGATGATCGAGGTTTTTCGCGAACAAAAACAAAAGAATAAAAAAACCAGGATGCTATCCATGGGGGTCATGCCTGCGGTGCCATTTACCGTGAAATAATGTAAGATCCGCCTTGCTGTCTTCGTTTATAAACCATCACTCCTACCTTCACCCGTGTTACAAGAAACCGACTACCCCCAATCAGTGACGGATCCTGACTCCCCGGAGGAAAACCTGCAGGCAGACCTGCCTGTGGTCGTGCAGAGTTCCCGTTTCCGGGGTGCCGACGGGGTGGAGGAAATCCAGTGGATCATCCGTCCGACGAGCTACGCCACGTTTGAGACCCAACTTGACTGGGTGCGTCGCGCCTACGAGCGGGCGGTGGCAGAGGCTGGCCTGACCATGAATACCTCTGTCTGGCGCAGGTTTCTCTGTAGTGATCTGCTTAACCAGGTCGATTTGCTGAACAGCCGGTCTTTTTCCAACCCCGACGACCAGCCTAACGATTGTGCTGTTTCCTGGGTATGCCAGCCGCCTGTGGCGCCGTCGAAGGTGACGCTCTGGGCACAGCATGTCTACGATCCATCGGAGAGTCTGCAAAAAACAAAGCAGGGGCAAACCCTGAGCCTGGACCGTGGTGAGCTGACTCATCACTGGACCACCGGCGTGAGTTCACCGGATGTTGTGGGTTCGTATTTGCAAACGCTTGGTATCTTTGACCAGTATGACAAGGTGCTGGGTGCCAACGATCTCACCCTTGCCGATAATGTGGTGCGCACCTGGTTTTTTGCTCAGAACGTCGATGCCAACTACGCCGGGTTGGTGACTGCGCGCAACGAGGTTTTTGCGGAGCAGGGGCTCACGGAAAATACGCATTATATCGCCAGCACCGGCATCGAAGGCGGGTCATTTGAAGTTTCCGCGAGGACGATGATGGATGCCTATGCCATTTCCGGCCTGAGGCCCGAGCAGATTACCCATTTGCATGCGCAGGACTATCTCAGCCCCACGCACATCTATGGTGTCGCCTTCGAGCGAGGCACCTCCATCGCCTACAAGGACCGCAGTCATATCTTTATTTCCGGGA
>JARFRT010000119.1 GCA_029287105.1 Akkermansiaceae bacterium
CAGGTCAATTTCCTCTTTTTCATGAAGGCATTGATGCGTGCCGTATCTTCGGACAAAAAGGCCGCGATGGTCGTGACGTCTTTGTTGATATGCTTGTCCGCGAGGTCACACGCAAATTGGAGCATACTGTGATGCGACACCTTTCCTTCCCCGTCGGCGACGAGGGGAAACTCTGCACCGGCTTCCGCGGATGGCTCGACAAAGACCAGCAGCGTCAGTTTGCCGTTGGTATCCTGCGGGAGGATCAGCGTTTTTCCATCAAGGGTCTTGAGCGTCACGGGCGGCAACGGTCTCGTGATCGGCGGGCCGTCGTGATTGATCATGTGGGTGCGCACCGAATCGCGTTCCTTGTGGATGTGATTGGCCCTCAACAGGCGGTAGGTGTAGATGCGTTCACGCAGGAACGCAACCGTGGGCCACAGCACGGGATTACCCCCGTCCGGCGCTGCCAGCAGCTTGGCGCGGTAGCGATCATGCAAGTCCGGCCCGTTGGCATACAGCGCCAGGACCGTGGCCGCGGCATGGGCCGAACTCGGTGCTTCGGCCCCGCCCGTATTCTCGATCAAATTCTGGATGACGGACTCCGGCTCCGAGTCCCCCTGCCGGAGTAATTGCTTGGCGAGACAGAAACGCGGTACGACGTCAGCCCCGGGAGGCAGTTTCGCCGCCAGAGAAGTGCGCGCCTCTTGGGCAGCTTGTTCAAGATGCTTGGGCTCGCCGGCAAGGTTCCACATACCGAGCAAGGCAACGATCCTTCGGTTGCGCACGATCCAGAGATCCGGCGCAGCCGGGTATTTTCTGACCGCCTCACCGCACAACTTCGCGGCCTTCTCGTAGTTCGCCAGCGCCTCGGCGGTGGTCAGCCGGTAGCGGAAGGGTGCGGGTGTGAAACACTCCTGAATGGCGCGCAGCGTCTCGGCGGGGACTGATTTAGCTGCCCGAGTCAGCTTGGCGCCGGCATCCTTGCCCGTGCGCGTGGAGAGCATCTTCAACTCAGGCGGCATGGCGGCATCCAGCCGACCATCGGGCTCAGTGACCAAGGCATCGCCAATCAACAGCGACTGCAATTGCGAAAGGTAGCGTGCGTCGTCAAGGCGCCGAGTCAACGTGGGCATCTGTAACGCGACCCCACGCACACCAAGCTTGGCCTGTTCCACCGCGTTCATCGAGGATGGCACCAGGATAGTATGGCCGTATGCGTTGACCAGAACGCCGATCGGATCGTTTCGTCCATAGGTGCGAAATGCCTGGCTCTTCTTGCCACCGGGCAGCCGCATCACCGTCCAATCCAGCTGCAAATCGCGCAGCGTCCCGGCCCCTGCGTCAGGCAGCTCATCGAGATTAAAGCTGAAAACCTCGAATCGGCCCGGCAATTGATCCTGCAGTGCCTTGATCTGCTTGAGGTAGAGCTCGACTTTCGGCGCCTTCTGCGACCAGAACACCATGACGCTGAGCCGCCCAATCAGATCTGTCGGAAAACGCATGACAACACCATCCGCCCGTGTGTAATTACCGGCAAAGATCACGTCCAGCTTGCTGAATCCAAGGCGTGCCCGGCGAAACTCGACCACCTCATGGTCGCCCGAGAAGCGCAGGTCCATTCTCTTGAAGATCTTTTGTTCCAGTTCCTTGGCCTCAATTTTCTTGGCAATCAGCATGACCATCATCAGGCATTTCGCCTCCGCCGACGTGCCACGGTAGCGATCGACAATCGAGGAAAGCGCCTCGGCGCGTTGTTTCATATCTACATTCTTAAGCGCCATATCTCTGTCGGACAACAGAAGATCCGCTCCCAGACGTAATTCAGCATACTCATCGGGCGCCTTGACCAACTTGGTACAGGTTTCAAGAAGAGCCTCACGGTTGCGGTCGGAATTATCCATTCCGAACAGGTGCTTATGGCTATTGAACATGATACCCAGAACCTGCCATCGGTTCGGGGCCGTTGGGGTGGCCTGCAGTAGTTTTTCGCCGTCTCTAATGACATTCTTATAAGCCCGGCGTTTTTTGGCGGATGACTTGGCTGTGCCCACCTTGGTTAAGTCATTCTGCAGGGTGGCAATCGCACTCTTGGGGATACCGGGTGGTGGCGCCGCCGGACACGTGTGCGACCATGCAAGGAGGAAGGCCAGACTTGCGTAGTAGAAGTTATTCATCAAGACGTTTTCATTACCTCTGATAGATCGGGATGTAGCGGTGTGGGGTGGCGAGGATGATGATGGCCATGGGGGTTTCGTGGGAGGTTACGCCTTTTTTCCCGTGCCATGAACCGTCTTCTTTCTGTTTGCTGATCAGAGCGTCGCGGAGCGGGGGATAATATTCGGCGTAGTATTTGTCGCCTGCCTGGACCATGGCTTGGATGGCGTAGTAGTGGGCGTAGTAGTAGTGGCCGGCACCTTTGTTAATGACGTCGGGAAATTGTTTTTTCATGTAGCGCAATCCGGCGGCAACCATTTCGGAGTCGCGCATGCCGGCGAGCTGGGCGCAGTAGACACCACCTGCGGTGCAGGCGTAGGAGACCTTGGCTCTGCCGCTGGGGGCGTAGGTGAGGCCACCGCTTTCTGCGTTCTGGGCTCCTACTAGGTACTTGCCGACGCGGGTGATGGTTTCTTGGGGGACAAAGACACCGGCTTGGCGTGCGGAGGCGAGGCAGTGGAAGACGGTCATGGTGCAGGAGGTGTCTTCACCGCCGTCGGCTTGCGGTTGGTAGCGCCAGCCGCCGCCTGGGTTTTGTGAGCGGATGATGACATCGACTGCTTTTTCGAGTGCTTTCTGGATGGCGTCGTCGTTTTTCTTATCGCGGGTCATGCCCCAGATTTCGGACAGTGCGAGCGTGGCCAGTCCGTGTTCGTACATGGAAGTGCCGAGGTAGCCGTCAGGGCGTGACTTGGCGTAATTAAGAAGGAAGTCTTTAGCACGATCCAGTTCTTCACCGTAGGGGCCAGAGCCAGGGAACTGGGCTTTAGCCATGAATGCCATCATGGCTAGGGAGGTGATGCCGATGACGCGCCCGCCTTCGCCATCGGTATCCCACGATCCATCTTTCTTTTGCGCGGAAAGCAGGAACTTCAGGCCTTTATCGATCGCTTGTGATGCCCTGGCGGTAAGCTCCGGTGCATCATCTCCTGATTTATTAGCAGCATCCTGCGCTAGAACTGAAGAGGTAAGTAGGCAGGTTGCAGTGAGGAATGCGATTCCTTTGCGGTAAAAACTGCGATGTGGTTGGATGTGTTTGTGAGTCATCATTCGGCTAACTTTTCGTAGTAATCTTTAAGCACGGCACGGTATTCGAGCGGCAGCTCGCGTGCGAAGTTTTCATTCAGAGCGGCGCGGTCGCGCTTTCCTAACACCTCCCATTCCTGGCGGCCACCTTTGGGTTTGTTGCCACTGACGGCACCGGGCATGTACATGGCCATGGTGTCTTCCAGTGGTGGGTCGGTGGGGTCGACTTGGATGGGATCGGATGGGGGTGGAGGTCCGGGCGGGCTGAGGAAGGTGTTGATGTAGGCAATGAGAACGTAGCGTAGTTGTTCGCCGGCTTGATGTTGCTGCTTGATAGCATCCTCGGTATTGCCTGATTGGATTTTGGTTGCTGCGTTGGCGATCATCTTGTTTGCCAGCACCATGTGTGTCTGGTGAGTAGTGAAAAACTGCTGCAGTTGTTTTTCCTGGGCAGCGAGTGCTTGCTGGAGTTCTGCAGGATCGGCATTTCTGCGGCGTTGGAAGTTTGACCGAAGTGTGGCTGACGCGGATGTGAGACGTTCCTGACCAAAGGCTTCGGTGCGATTGATCAATGCCTCGCAGCGTTGGGCGAGTTTGAGTTGTTGCGCGGTCAGTTCCTTGCCGGATTTCGCTTGGGCCGCTTGGGTTTTCCAGAAGAGAACTTTTTGATCACTAGCCAGTGACTGGATCTCAAGAACCGTGGCAGACTCTGGAGTGACTTCAGGCCCCGGTGGTGGCTTGAGCACGTTGGCTAGCAGCTCCATAAGCAGAGTCATCTGTTGGCTCTCCTTGGTGAGGGCGGCATCGATCTCTTCCATCGACTCGGCAGCCGCTTCTTTGTCGCCGGATTTGAGCTGCTCTATCAAAGCGGCCATGTGGTTCGCGCTCGCGCTGTAATGAGCCTTGCCTGTCGCCTGAAGAAGCTTTTTCGCATAGGACGCTGCTTGAGTCTCTAGCGCACCTTGTGGTTCGGCCAGTGCTTTCACAGCGGCATCATCCTTGGCTGCGTTGAGCTGGTTGAAGAGCTTGTTCTGCTCCATGCGGAGTAGCCCGTTCTGCTTGACGGCTTGATAGTAGAACTCGGTGATCTCGAGCATGTAACTGTAGCGTGGAGTGACGACTGCGAGCTCATTGGAGAGTTTTTCCAAAGATTCGGCAACGAAAGATCCCGCGTCTGCAGCTTCCTCCATGTCGTTATCTTCGATGGCGGTGGCTGCTGCGTCCATGTCGTCTTTGGCGAAAAGGAAAACGGTTCCAGACTCAACTTGGTGGGATAGTGGGTCGAGTGCCTCGAGCACGGCATTGACGGCGTGAATCAGGTTTTTCTGGACGATAGCAAGCCGGGGAAGCTCGTCTTCTTTTGCTTTGGTGGACGCTTTCACCAGATCGACTTGTTCCTGCTGGATATCGATGACGTAGGGGGCGGGGCGCAGGGCGTTCCAGGTGTCGTTCAGCGCCATGGACATCGAGGAGTTCTGCAGTGACTGATCGGCGAGGAGCTTGGTGATCTGCTCAATGACCTCAAGGACACCTTCCTGGTGCTCGATCGAGTCATCGATATTCTTTTCCTTTAGTGCAGTGGTGGATTTGTTCATCCATGCCTCGAGTTGCGTGAGGTAGTTAGCAAGTGGCGGAACGTCATCGCTTGGCTTGATTTGCTCTTTGTTCAACCTGTCCATTTTGTGGTGGAACTTAGCGATGTCCTGCGTGAGCTTCTCCTGAAGGCGTGCGAGGTGGATGGCCTCTTTGTCGTCCTCGGCGTCCTCGGTTTTTTCTAGCAGGTTGAGTTGGCGTTCTTCAAACTCAGCAATTTCTGAGGTGTATTTACTCATGCCCATGCTCATGCTGGCGAACTGAGCGCGCTCGGTGAGTCGGCTGATCCGCTGACGGATGACTTCGGCGAGGGCATTGAATGAAGCTTCGGCCTTTTGTTGTTCTGCAGTGGCTTGGTCGAGCTCACCCGAGGTGATGTGAACTGCCGCTTGCTTCATCGCGTTTTCTGCGGATGCAAGTAGGTTTTCGGCGGCTGGCTTGGGTGGTAGCTTGGTATCAAACAGGCTGGGGCGAGGTGCTGGGATGGCGGGCATGAGCAGCAGGTGGAGTTGCTTCTGAAGATTTGCCTGGGCTTGGGTGAATTCATCGCGGCGTTGCTTGAACTGCTCGGGTGTTAGTGAGCTGACGGTTTCGCGTAGTTTTTTCTGACCTGCTGCTTGGGTGGTTAATAGCTCGTTGGCTTTGTCGAGCGCCTCGTGCTCTGAACCGATCCGGAGTCTGAATTCGGCGTAGAGCAGAGCCTCGATGACTTCCGCCTGGAGTGCCGCTGCTTTGTTGTTTTCTCCTGCTTTGCGAATCGAGGTGGCAGCTTCGAGCATCTTGGACTCAACACCTGCCTGGCGTAGTTCTTTGATGAGTCGGGATAGATTAAAGGCAACCAATGCGTCTTCGATGGTGCTTTCTTTGTCTTGGGGAAGGGCACCAAAGAGGCGGGTGATCCATTGGCTGAGTTGCTCTTGGGATTTGGCCAAGGTGTCGGCGTCTGATCCGGCCCCCTCCAGTAAAATAGTTTTTAATCGCATCGGCGCTTGGTTTTCAGCGATGGCGTGGAGTTCGCGTGCCATGACTTCGGTGGCTTCCCTGAAGCCGATTTGTAGAACGAGGCAGGCGAGCTCACGTGCTGCGCTATCGACGGAGTGGATGGCAATGGAAGGGTCAATGGTGCCGGATTTTTTCTGGGTGGCAGCGGCTAGCTCCCTGAGATAAGTGGCGGCGACTCCGACGTGGTTGTCCGCAATCTTTTGTAAGTCGGAGTGAAGTCGAGCAAGAATGGCGGTGATGGACTCATCGGTGATGTTGTTTGCCTTCAGGTCATCCATGAGTTCTTGGATGCCGAGTTTCAGGGTGCCGATGCGTTCGCGCATCAGATCCTGCCGGACGGCTTCGAGCTGGCAGCTCTGGACGAATTCGCTGGCAGACGGGTCAAGCTGGCTGACGGTAGCGTGCACCTTGCGTTCTTCGCGGTAGAGGGCGCGGAGCTTGAGCAGCAGGCGTTGTTTTTGTCTGTTGATTTGGTTGAGGTAATTTTTTTCTGACAAGAAAGTGATGCGTCGTGCCTGGGAGCGGGCGATGTGTGGGCCGTTCTCGCCTGGGTAGAGGTCGGCTAGCTCGACCACGAACGAGACGGTGTCGCCGATGGCGAGGTCGGGCAGGGCTTTTCGGTAGTCCCAATCGATTTTCTGCTCACCACCGTCGCTGAGATCGGGGGCGGCGAAGGCGACCTTTTGTTCTTCGATTTTATTAACGCGGTAGGTGATGTGGGTGTTGCCGAGGCCGTGGTCGTCGCTGCCGCGGAATGCAAGATCGAGCTGGCGTCCGAGTGTTGCGTAGAGGTGTTTTTTCGGTGATGTTAGTTCAACGCGTGGTGCTTGGTCAGGGGCGACTTGCAGATAGTGGTTCGGGCTGGTGAATGAGAACCCGTGGTCTTTTTCGATCCAGGAAAAGCTGTAGGCGCGTGACTCGGTGGCGGGTGCCTGCATGGTGACGGTGAATCCATCCTCACTGACATCGAGAGACTGTGGTTTGCCGCCGGTGGTGGTGTATGTTGCCGCTTTGACGGCGCGGTCCAGCGTGAGCTCCCACTGGACGTTAGTGCCTTCGGGCACGGTGACGGTGAGTGCCTCGACGGTTTCTGTTGGGCGCTTGGTGTATGCAGGGTATTCGAGTTTGACGTTGGCTTGTTGGATACGAGGTGATGAGATCACCTCGACCTCTTGCCAAGGGCTTTTGGCATCGCCAGCAGTGATGCGGTATTCGAAGCTCCGGTAGGCGGCCTTGATGGTGTATTCACACTTACCGTCGGTGATGTCTAGCTCATGGATGCGTGGCTCGCCGTCGCCGGTGCGTAGGGCGAGTTTGGCATTGTCTGGGATGACACCTGAGACGATGGCCTTGATGACGGCGGGGGTGCCTTCCTGAACGATGATTTTTTGGGAATCGACTTCGAGCTGAGTGCGGGTCGGGTAAGCAACCGCTGACCACGGTGGGAAAATGCGGGCGATGCCAGCAGCGAGGAACGGACCATTGAATGCGCTGAAACCTACAATGAGCAGGGCGAGTGCCAGCGCAATGATGAGTGGGCGGCGCAGTCCACTGAAAAGAACGACCTTCAGTGTTTCTAGATCAGCGATTGCTTCCTCGGCTCTGCGGCAGGTGACTTCTTGCAGCGACTGGGAGGTGCCGGGTGCCACCTTGGACTCGCTGAACTGAATGGCGGTGACGAGCAGGCTTTCCAGACCGCCATGGTGTTCCTCGATTTGCAAGGCGGCGCGAGAGGCACTGAATCGGCGCACCCTGCACCAGCCCTTTTGCCAGGCTTGATAGGCCGTAACGCCTATGATGATCGCGAGTAGGGCAACCCGGAGGAGGGAGGGAAGGTCGATGAGCCAATCAAGCAGCAGAGCTACAAGAAAGAGCACGATACCCCAACGGCAGAACGCGAGTAACCCATCCGTAAAGTGCAGCATCTGGCTGCGTTTCCAGACAGCCCTTACGCGCGCATTCAGTTTTTCCAGGGGTGTGTTTAACTGTTCGTTGGAATTCATGACAAATCGTATCTTCTTCTAACAACCCACTCGAAGCCCATCAGAGCAACCAGTAGGAAAATAAGCCATCCGCTGTCCCAGAGTGAGCGATCGGTGCGGACGGTGGTGG
>JARFRT010000121.1 GCA_029287105.1 Akkermansiaceae bacterium
AGGCAACACCGTGGTCATCGTCACCTCCGACAACGGGATGCCCTTCCCCCGTGGCAAAGGAACCCAGTACGAACTGTCGAACCACCTGCCGCTCGCCATCATGTGGCCACGCGGGATTAAACAACCCGGCAGGACGGTCAGCGATTTCGTCAGCTTCATCGACTTCGCCCCGACCCTACTCGAACTGGCAGGAGTCACCGACCCACAGGCCGCCGGCATGCAAGCAATCCAAGGGCAGAGCCTGACCCCGATTTTCTTTTCTCATAAGGCGGGCCGGGTCACGCAAAACCGCGACCACGTGCTGCTCGGGCAGGAACGGCACGACGTCGGACGCCCCAACGACGTCGGCTACCCGATCCGCTCGATCATCGTCGAGGGCATGCTCTACATCCATAACTTCAAACCGGATCGCTGGCCATACTGCAACCCGGAAACCGGATATCTCAACTGCGACGGCAGCCCGACCAAAACCGAAGTCCTCAAGCTGCGCCGCAACGGCCAAAACACATCCTTCTGGCAGCACTGCTTTGCCAAACGTGGCACCGAGGAACTCTACGATCTCCGCAAAGACCCGGACTGCGTCCATGACCTCATTAAAAACCCCGAGTACGCCACCCGCGCCAGCCAGATGAAACACAGGTTGTTCGAGGAACTCAAAAACCAGCACGACCCGCGGATGTCGGGCAAGGGCGATGTCTTCGACCAATACCGCTACGGACGCAAAGCCACACCGGGCAAAGCCAACCGCGACGCCGATTTCTACAACCGCTACCTGCGCGGCGAAATCAACTACACCCCGCCCTGGGTCAACCCCACCGATTTCGAGAAGTCGCCCGTGAAGGAGTAATACCATTTGAGCGGTAAAACTGGCGGAATGGCGGTTTGGATTTGGCGTGAGATCAAGGCGTGACGAGGGAGTGTAGCGGGCTACATGACCGAGGAGAAACGCAGATATCAGGCCGAATCCAGACCGACAATGCTCTTCTCAGCTTCGCTGACTAGCCGAGTTCGCAACATACTTTAAAAATCTCCCATTCCGCCAATTTAACTGGGAGAATGGTATAATACCTCACTCCCTCACCCAACTCAGTCCCCCTGCACCACCAGACTGATCTGGCGTGTGTGCGGCGCCCTCCGGTGCTCGAATAGAAAAACCCCCTGCCAGGTGCCCAACGTCATCCGACCCTTGATCACCGGGATCACCTCACTGCTCCGGGTAAGTGCCATCCGGATGTGCGACGGCATGTCGTCCGGTCCTTCATAGGTGTGGATGAAATAGGGTGTGTCCTCGGGAACCAGATGATCAAAAAATGCCTCCAGATCCGTGCGCGCACTCGGGTCCGCATTTTCCATGATCACCAGACTCGCACTGGTATGCTGGACAAACACGGTGACGGTTCCGGTTGTAATACCGGCCACGGACACCGCACGCACCACCTCATCAGTGATCTCGTAGGTCCCCTTCCCCTGCGTCCGCAGGCTGAATTCTGCCGAATACGCACTCACGGGTCAATCAATCGAGATATCCTCGGCCAACCAGTCGGAGACGGGGAACTCCATCTTCAAACCCTTCAGCGTATCCACCATGATCCGGGCAACCACGAGATTACGGTACCATTTCCGGTCGGCGGGAATAATATGCCACGGCGCGTGTTTGGTTCCGGTCTCCGAGATCACATCCTCGTAAACCTCCTGGAACTCGTCCCACCGGGCCCGGTCCTTAAGGTCGTCCGGGTTGAATTTCCAGTGCTTCGCCGGATTATCAAGGCGTGCCTGAAGGCGCGTCTTTTGCTCGTCCTTCGAGATATTGAGGAACAACTTAATGATCGTGGTCCCCTCTTCAACCAACATTTTCTCAAAATCAACAATGTGCTGGTAACGCGGTAGCCACACCGACTTCGGATAGATGTTTTTCACCCTCACCGCAATGATGTCCTCATAGTGACTGCGGTTGAACACCACAATCTCACCATCATGCGGGACCTTTTGATGCACACGCCAAAGGAAATCCCGCGCCAGCTCATCATCATTCGGCTTTTTGAACGGCTCCACGTGAATCCCCTGCGGATCAACCTTGGAAAAAACACTTTTGACCGTGCCATCCTTCCCCCCGGTGTCCATCGCCTGAATCACCACCAAAATACGATGCTTACCCTCGGCGTAGAGAACATTCTGCAACTCCTTGAGCTCACTCGTGAGCTGATCCAAAAACGGTCCATGCTCGTCCTTCCCGCCATGCCCGAAAAGAGACTTATCATCAGTGGGGTGGTCTTTGAGGCTGACCCTGCCTTTGTGACTTACACGGTATTTTTCGAGAGATCCTTGAACGGGCATGAGCCCATCCTCTCAGAGCTCAGGCTGTGATAGCAAGAGATAAAATATCCCTGTTGCAAGAATGACTTGGTTGAGTCCTCAAATCTCAGTTCCCGTGGTCGCAGCCTCCTCACGGAAACCAGCTAGAAGCACCTTGAAGAGCTCACCGGGAACCCCATCACCTATCGGACGGTCGTCCACCTTCACCACCGGGATTACCTCCGCAGCCGTGCCAGTGAGGAAAACCTCGTCCGCAGTGTAAACGTCATAACGGGTGATTGTGTCCTCGATGAGCTCGATGTCGAGTTTCTCACAAAGATCAAAAATCACACCACGGGTAATCCCGTCAAGCGCACCATCGCTGATTTTCGGGGTAACTATCACCCCGTTTTTAACAATAAACACCGTGTCGCCCGTGCACTCGGCCACAGTACCCGCCTCGTTCAACATCAGCCCCTCCATGACACCGGCCTGAACACACTCGATCTTGGCCATGATGTTGTTCAGGTAGTTCAACGACTTCACCTGCGGGCTGAGCGT
>JARFRT010000122.1 GCA_029287105.1 Akkermansiaceae bacterium
CTGTGGACATTGGTGGTCTTCGGATACCCCTGCCGGATCGACTCGGCATGCAGGTCGTCGATGATCACACCATTCTCCTTCATGATTTTCGCGGCGATGGCATTGTACCTCTGCTCGTCGCCATTGATTCGTCCCGCCTCGCCTTCCCACACCGGCGTGGTGCTAGCCCAGATCAGGGTGGCACCGGTCTTCTTCATGCGGGCAACGAGCGTGCGCAGGTTTTTTTCGTAGTCCTCGACCGAGGTGATGTGTCTGCCTTGGTAAAACCTCGACTTGGCGTCCCGGTAGACGGCATCCCACACGCCCCAGTTGAAATGGATCACGTCCCAGCTGCCATCATGGTCCGCGGTGCCGCCGCTCGAGGGCGGACGGTAATCATGCCCCAGCGATCGGGAGCCGCGCAGAAACCAGATCGGGTGGCGGGTTGCCATGCGCAGCAGCAGGACCGGTTGCTCGTATTGGTTGCCCATGACATGGCCGAACATCAGATCCGCGCCGATCGCGTTGCTGACCTCCTCACCCCCGTAGGAAACATCCCCGACCTGAAGCAAGTGCCCTATGGTCTTGGTATTGTTGTGGATGGGGTGGGCATCGTAGAGCACCACATCGTCGCGCGTCACCCACGCGCCGGACTTGTCTTTGAGGAAGGCATAGTGCGGGTTGTCCTCCATCGCGGTGGTGAGCGCACCGGGCTTGTTGGTCAAGGGCACGCGGAATTCATGGCCGGGCCTGCCGAAAAATACGGTCCTGAAGGCGTAGCGCTTGCCGGGCTGAAGTTGCACCGGGGTGAGGACCGCCTGCTGCTGTCCGGCATTGCGTCGATAGACCTCGCTGCCTTCCACCGTGGTCACATTGAAAGCCGCCTCGCCGGCACCGGGAAGAAACTCGTAGCGGCCGGGATGCTTGACCGAGACATGGCCGCGCAGCACCGTGGTGGTGCCGTCCTTCCGCGCCAGTTCGGGGAATGGCGTCATCGGCACGGACACCCGTCCCCGTTTCCCCTTCTGGGCCTGCTTGGTGCGCTGATCACCGATCTCAACCGCGCCGGTGACTGCCGGCGTCAAGGCGTCGTAGTCGGTTCCGGGAGCGTAAGCCCCTTGGTAAACGGCAGCGGTGACGTGCTTCTTTTTCTCGCCTTTCACAGGCGCGGCATGGGCAAAAAAATCCTCATGAATACCCGGCGTGCGCCCTTCGATCGGAGCCTGTTCGAGCATGCTCTCGTCGCCGGCCAGAATGAACACCTTGATCGGCTTTGCCGCCGCCGGCAAGAGGGCCACGGTCATAAGAAGGAGGATTTTCGAAGTCAGACTGGTTGCATTTTTCATGTTAGATGAGTAGGTCGTGCAGGATGCCCGGGCTTGGCAGCGCTGATGGCAGCCTCTGTTGGACCAGGATTTTCCCGTCGGGAATGATACCAAGGCGAAGCTCAACAAGGAAAGGAGAAACATCGATTCGCTCGGGAAAGCAGGGGCACTACCACTACGAGGCAATTCCGGGCCTCTTTCATGCCTGTTCGGAAAACGCGGGGTAATTGCCGCCTCATACCAACCCGTATCCAGCTTCCGGGTGCGTGCCTCTGAGGAACAGGAAAAAGGAACAAGAAAAATTTACGCGCTGTTTACACTGCCGCGGAGATTTGCCACTAGAATAAAAACCATGAAAGCCCTCGCCCTGCTCATTGCTCTCCCGCTTTGCCCGCTCGCTGCCAGCGGCTCCATCCAACCACCCGCGCACCTGCAAGGGATCCGCCTGCAAGTCGTCCTGCTCGACGGCTCCACCATCCATGCCCGACCCTGCAAAAAGGCGCTCCTGTTTGTCCCGAAGGTCACCCCCCATTCCATCCGTTTGCCATGGCCGCAGATCCAGCAGCTCGAGCAAGATCCCAAAACCTCAACCCTGACCGTCTCCTTTGCGAACGGCGACAAGTTGCGCGGCCGTTGGACGGGCGATTCGCTGCCGTTTTTCACCAGCTTCGGACGGATCGACGTCCCCTGCGCGCAGATTGCGCGCATCGCCCAAATCCCGGCGCCGCCCGCGCGTGTCAACCTCGCCCTTGGCAAACCGGTCTTCGGCAAGGACGGGGCGTCCCACGGCAAAGGTCTCGCCGCGCACGTGACCGATGGCGACTACGACACCCACGCCAAGCCGCCCGCCTCGCGCTTCAGCTACCGCATCGACCTGTGTGACGGAGCGCTCACCGCTTGCTCCATCGATGCACTGAAAATCCACTGGCGGGAGTTCGGGGACCGTTTCCAAGGGATACGCAGCACCGATGGTGAAGGCTGGGCTAGCGCCGCATGGCCGGGAGAATACGTCAGCTCGTATCAGGTCGAATACCGCCAACTTAGCTCGGAAAACTGGCTCCCCCTGCACCAATGGGCGGGACGCCCCGCCGATGAAAAGGCAACAAACCTAACCGTCGAAAAAAAACCCAGCGAGCGCCCTGGCTGCAGCTCCGACGTCAGCACCACCATCCACGGCCTGACTCTCGCCGACGTCGCCGAGATCCGCATCAGCGCCAGCGGCGGACACTGGGTCGGCCTCTATGAAGTCGAGGTCTTCGGGCGGCGATAAAAGCCGGGGAGCGAGTCGAAACCGGAACGCTACCGCAAGCGCCCGCCGAAAGGTCGCGCGCTTCCGTAGGAGGGAAAATCGCCGCCAAAAAATCGCGGTCTAAATGACCGACCCCGCGCGGCAGGGCCTTGGACATCAAATCGACATCTCCCTGCTGCGACATAGCCAGCCTCATTCTCCGCGGCGACGAACAAGCAGCCCGCCCACCAGCCCCAGACCAGCGAGCAAAGCCGAACTTGGCTCGGGTACCGCTTCAGCCACGAAATTAAAGCGGAGGTCGTCAACAAATACCGTCCTGTCGCCTGCAATCTGCCCCTCGAGCTCGAGTAGGAATGGGCCGCCCGCCGTGGTGAAACTGTCGCTTGTATAACTCGTGTAGGACCCTGTGGCAGGATCAATGGTGGCGCTACTCCCGAAGGTGAGGGCCACTCCATTAAGGATGACCTGGAAATCGTTGGGGGTACCGGTCCGCGCGGCCGCCTCCCGGCTGAGCGAGTAGGTTACGCCCGCTTCAAAGCCGCTGACCATGGTGCTAATGATGTTGTTGCTGCGAAGAAGCCCGGCCTGCGACCCCTCGGGTGCCGCTGGCGGGGTGAAGGCGCTGCCGTTGCTGGTGATACCCGAGGGCTGGCTTCCGAAGCCCCATGCCGATCCTGTCAGAGTGCCGGTGCCGCCGCCATTTCCTAATTTATACGCACCCGCCGGCTGGAAGGGATTCTCAAAGCCCCCGTCGGGGACGACCGGCACCGCACGGGAGATGCTAACCGTATCGACCAACAACGTATTATCTCCGACAACCCCGATTGCATTGAGCTGCAGGGTGGAAGTGGATCCCGAAACAGCCAGCGGCCCGCTGACGATCCGGCGAAAATTGCCGGTCTTCTTGACGTTGGAGGTCGCCGAGAACGTCGACCCTCCGTCCAAGGAGACCCTGGTGCTTGTTTCCGCAGTTCCGCTATTGCCCCGCTCACTGGTGAAGTAGGTCACTGTGTAGAGTTTGGACGGATCGAAGCCTGCAACGGATTGCGAGATGCTTCCCCCATTCTGAATGAACGCGACGTGGGTTCCGCTGTGGGCCGTCTGATTCAAAAATGGCTGGGTTTG
>JARFRT010000157.1 GCA_029287105.1 Akkermansiaceae bacterium
GCCCACTCCCAATCAGCCCGCACCCGGTCGGCAAAGCCACCGTGACGACCTACCATCATTTGTTCACTACCCGCGCATAGCTGGTGCTTTCCTGACAGGCAGGGTTGGCAGGCCAGGCAACTTCCCGTAAACCAACCCAGACCGACCCGGTCACCCGTCACCAATCCCTTGACCTGCGCCCCGACTTTCTCGATGGTTCCGATGACCTCATGCCCGGGAACCAGCGGGTAGGTGCTGTTCCCCCACGCGTTGTCGATCATCGACAGATCCGAGTGACAGATCCCGCAGGACTCGACTTTGACCTGCACCTGCTCGGGGCGCAACTCACCAGGGTCAAATTCAAAGGGCTCAAGTGCTTGGCCCGGCTCCATCGTGGCCCATCCGTGGAATGTCTCATTCATGATTAGATAATGCGACCGCACGTCACTTTGGCAAGTGTCAACTTCAGCAGGTGCCAACAGGGCGATCAAGGTGACTTTCCCCAGCCTATTTTTTCACCCCCGCCATCCACCAGGCTCGGGTGCCCAGGGTCAACGCGGCGGTACCCAGTCCCAAGGCCAGCCCCCACCAGACGCCATGGGCACCAAGGTCCCGCGAAAATGCCAGGTAAGCACCCGAGGGCACGGCAACACCCCAGTAGGCAAAAATGCCGAGCCATGCCGGGACTTTGACATCCCCCAGACCACGCAAGCCCGACGAGGAAATCACCTGAGAGCCATCGACCAGCTGGAAAACGCCGGCAATGACGAGCAACCCGGTGGCTAACTCAATGACCTCCGGATCGGTCACGATCCGGGCGGCGATCCAGCCGCCGAAGACGATGAATAGCACCATCGATATCCCGGTAAAAATCAAACCGTAGATCCAGCCGCCGAGCAGGATGATCCTCTGCCTCGCCGTACTGCCTCCCCCGGACGCCTCACCCATTCTGACCGTAATCGCCATTGCCACCCCCAGCGGGATCATAAACGAGGTCGAGGCACAGGTAAGCGCCACCTGATGTGCCGCCAGGGCAATCACGCCCATACTGCCGATCATCAACGACCCTGCCGCAAAGGCACCCACCTCGGCAACCAGTTGCAGCCCGATGGGAATACCCAGCCCCAACAAGCCACGAAACTCATTCCCCTTCCACAGCCCCCACCACCTCTTCGGGCTCCACTCGCGCACACGGGCAGAGCGCGTGATCCACAGGTAAAGGCCAAGCACCACCGCGCAACGCGCCATCAAGGTCGCCCAGCCCGCTCCCTCCAACCCGAGCGCCGGAAAACCCCAATTGCCAAAAATCAACAGCCAGTTGAGAAAAATATTCATGCCCACCCCGGCCATCAGGATCCAGAATGGCGGCCAGGGCCGGCTCAATGCATCCGCAAAGTTTTTCCATGCCATCGACACAAACCCGGGGACCAACGAACACGCCACCAGCATCAGGTAAACGGGCGCCGATGCCACCACCTCCTCCGCCTGCCCAAAGCGGCCTAACACAGGGACCAGACCCAGCAAGACCGCCACCGCCAAAACCCCCAAAGCCAAGGCCAGCCAGGTGCCGTGACGCATGGCGTCCTTCACCTTGTCATGCCGCTCCCCGCCCCTGCCCTGGGAAACCCGGATGGATATCGAGGTCAGCAACCCGATCCCAAAGAGCAGCGGCACCATCACCAGGGTGTTGGCAAAGGTGGATGCCGCCAGCGGAACCACGCCGACGTGTCCGATCATCACGGTATCAGCCACCCCCATCAGCATCTGCCCGACCTGCCCGGCAATCAGGGGCAAGGCAAGCAACAACGTCGCCCGGGCCTCGTATCCCCACGACGGTCTACGATTTTCACATTCCCCGCTCTGTATGATTTTCCCCATGGATATTGGCGCACGCCCAACATCATGTGCCGACACCCACAAAGTCGAGATTTTTACCATCGATCATTCACATAAACTCTGGTTTATCTGTTGCCGACGCACGATTTCCCTGCCGCATGAAACGCCCCTACCTCCAACTCCAGTTTCTCATATTCGTGTTTGCGTTTACGTCCATTCTTGGCCGGCTCATCACGCTGCCCGCGCCGCTGCTGGTGTTATGGAGGACCGCCCTTGCCGCCCTCATCATGGTCCTCTGGCTAGCTGCCTCGAAGCGCGCCCCCATCCGCATGCCCAAATCCGGCACGCTCCGTGCACTCGGGGTTGGCGTCATCCTCGGGCTGCACTGGATCACCTTTTTTGGCAGCATCCAACTCTCCAACATTTCGATCTGTCTCGCCGGCATGGCCAGCACGTCGTTGTTCACCTCGATCACGGAACCCCTCTTTGAAAGACGCCGACCGCAACGCAGCGAGATCTTACTCGGCCTGATGGTGATCCCCGGGCTGCTCATCATCGCGGGCGCATCCTGGAACCATGCGCTCGGTCTGGGCTGCGCCCTGGTCTCTGCTTTCTTTGCCTCCGTCTTCCCTGTGTTTAATCGCAAATTCGCCCTCGATGGCATCGCCCCCCAGACACTGACACTCTACGAAATGATCGGGGCCGCCGCCACCTGCCTGCTATTTGCCACCGTCACAGGCACCTCCGCCATCTCCCACCTGCCAACAGCATCCGATTGGCTATGGTTGATCATCCTGGCGACCATTTGCACCACCTGGGCATTCTCGTTTCACATCAAGCTGCTGGAGAAATTCTCCGCATTCACCAGCAACCTTGCCATGAATTTTGAACCCGTTTACGGCATCCTGCTCGCCGCCGCCATCTTCCAGGAATACAAGGAACTCAATCCCCTGTTCTACTTCGGCGCCGCCTTTATCATCGCAGCCAACACCATTCACTCCCTGATCAATAAAAACACCCAACACCCGAATTCCGCACCAGGCGAGCTTCCGATTGGCTAGGGGGCTCAAAGATTAATGATCTCCGTCAGGCACGACCATGGTAAAGCATGTCTGCTGGCCGGGAACCGATACCGCGTCGATCGTTCCACCGTGGGCGTCAATGGCGCGGCGCACAATCGAAAGCCCCAAGCCGGTCCCCTTGATCTCACTCTGGGAATGGTGTTTTTCCACCCGGTAGAACCGTTTGAAAATATACGGAAGGTCGGCCGCAGGGATCCCCACGCCGTTGTCACACACCGAGAGGGTCACCTCGCCGTCGTTGCGCCTCGCCTTGATCACCACCTGAAGACCCGGGTTGGGATTTTGCTTCAGTGCATTCTCAACCAGATTAAAAATGATCTGCGTCCAGTAAAACCGATCTCCTGTTAGCTCCAAATCATCAGGGTCCATATCGATGACCACCTCCGCCTGCTGCTTGCCAAGCATCGACTCCAAACGATCGCACACATCCTGCACGCACTCCTTGATGGCGAATGCTTCCTGGTTGAGGATCATTGAATCCCCTGATTCCATCTTGGAAATAACCAGCATGTCCTCAACCAGCCGGGAGATGCGCTGACCGTGCTTGCGCATGGCCCCGAGAAACTTCCGTGATGTCACAGGGTCCTCCAGCACGTCATCATCAAGCAGGTTTTCCAAATAGCCGTTAATGATCGACATCGGCGTGCGCAACTCATGCGAGGCATTGGCGACAAAGTCGCGCCTGACCTGGTCCGCCTGATACTCGGCCGTCACGTCGCGTATCACCACACGAGTGAGTGCGCCACCTCCATCACTCGCCAGCGGCGCGGCATCAATCACCCACGCGCTCACCCCCTGATCGCCGGCCGCACCTAACGGGGTGTAGGTTGAGTGCAGCGTGACGCGTTCCTGCATCGGCTTGCCCGTGCGGATACACTTCATGATCGCCACCGATAGCTTGTCATCGAGGAATGCCTCGATGATGCTGCGCCCGATCAGACGCCGTCCCTTGACCAACTTGCGCGCACAGGCATTGGCAAAGACGATCTGACTGGTTTCGTTCACCAGCAAAAATGCATCTCCGAGGGCGTCCAAAAGCTGGTCACGCTCACGCAGTGCCTCCTTGCGCACCTCCCGGTTCCGCACTTCCTGGATTCGAAGAGCTTGCTGCTGCTGCCGTTGTTGTACGATGACGAATCCGGTAAGCGAAATGAGCGCAACGATGAGAAGGATATCCAACATAGATTTGTTATGGGGTGGGAATAACGACTTTATAGCCGATCCCCCGCACCGTTTCCAGAAGTTCCGACCGGCCAGCAAGCTTGCGCCGCAAGCGTTTCATATGCGTGTCCAGGGTCCTGCTGTGCACCTCTCCACTGTATCCCATCACCTCCACCAGCAAATCATACCTGTCCTGCGCCACGTTCTTACGCTCGCAAAGGTAGAGCATCAGCTTGAACTCGGTTGATGTTAGGTCAATCAACTCATTATCCACATAGAAGTGCAGCGAGTTCTTTACAAATCGAAACGGCCCACATGCAAGCTCCGAGCCACTGGCTGCCCCGCCCGATCGTTTAAGCAGGTTTTTCACCCGCAACATCAGCTCTTTCGGACTGAACGGCTTGGTCATGTAGTCATCCGCCCCGGCCTCGAGGCCGTGGATCCTGTCCTCTGTTTGCCCCCGGGCTGTCAACATAATCACCGGGATCTTCCGGGTCGCCGCGTCGCGCCTGAGCTCCTTAAAAAGAGAAATGCCATCCATCCCCGGCATCATTAAATCAAGAATGATCAGATCCGGCAGGAGTGATCTGGCTGCGGCCAGGCCTTTCAGCCCATCAAACGCAAGTTCCACCTGATAGTCATTCCGCCTCAGGTTAAATGCCACGAGGTCGGCGATGTCCTCTTCGTCTTCGATGACTAGAATCGTTTGCATGTCGTTGATTGGATTATGCCCATTCCTTACACCCGGCAGAGCGAACAGACACACACCCATGTGTGACGGAATAGCCACAGTGTATACGTAATGTGTCGCTTTTGTAACCTATCATTTTTTGCCCATTCCCGAAATCCATGAGAAACAATGTCCGTCGCTGACAAAACAAGAGAGCGGCACAACACCAACAACAAAAAAAACGATGAAATTCATTCAATCCGCCATCTCCATCCTTCTCGGCCTTGCTCTTTGCGGCACAGCCCAGGCACAGTCAAAGCTCGTGATCAAGGGTTCTGATACGCTCGGTGCCAAGATGGTCCCGCAACTGGCCGAGGCCTACAAAGCCGCAGGCAACAACGTCAACTTTGAGATCGCGGCCGAGGGTTCCTCGCAGTGTTTCACGGCCCTGCTCGACGGCACAGCCGACTTCGGCATGTCATCCCGCTCGGTCAAAGCGAAGGAAAAAAACCAGTTTGCGACCAAGGGCCAGGAGCTCATTGAGCACGTCGCGGGCGTTGACATGATCGCCGTGATCGTCAACGAAGCCAATGGGGTGAAACAACTCACCAGGGAGCAGATTGAAGGCATCTTCACCGGCAGCATCACCGACTGGTCCGAAGTTGGCGGCAAAGCGGGCAAGATCAATGCCTACACCCGCAACACGGCATCCGGCACCTACAAGACCTTCCAGAAGCTGGCCATGGCCAAGCAGGACTACGGCCAAAACACCCAGAAGATGGCGGGTAATACCCAGATTGCCGATGCGGTGGCCAAGGACGTCAGCGGCATCGGCTACGTCGGACTCGCCTACGTCAAGCGCGACGGCATTGCACCGGCCTCGGTCGACGGTGTCCTCCCGACCCCCGACAAGGCCAACGACTATGCCCTTTCCCGCAACCTTTACTACTACACCGTAGGCCAGCCTAGTGGAGAAGCAGCCAAGTTCATCAAGTGGGCCACCACTTCCGACACCGCGGCCAAGGTGATCGCCAAGGTCGGTTTCATCCCAGCCCAATAACCCGAGAGACACAGCCATCTGATTCCATAGGTTCGCCTCAGTTGGCTGCCGCCGTAATCAAGCACCACCCTTGGCACCGCGCATGATGATTTCATGTGCGGTGCTTACCCTTTTCATCTTTGCCCCCAGACCCACCCGCCTGTCACTTCCTGTCACAACATGAGTCCGTCAAAACGATCCAAAAAAAATGCCCCCTTTGGTAAATCCACGGGATTCAAGCTACTGGGCATCGGCAAACAGGAGGCCATCAAGTACTTCTTCGGGGGCAATGCCACGCTGGCAGTCGTCCTCATCTTCCTCATCGTTGGATTCCTTGTTTTCCACGCCTGGAATTTCCTACCCCAGTATAAAAAAAGCCTGACCCTCTACCGTCTTTCCGGCCAGGAGTTCACCGATTACGCATCGGACCAGCTCAGGGCTCAAAAAGAGCTCTCCTCGCTGGCGTCGCAAGTGCCGGCTTACGAACTCAAACACCGCCTCGGCGCCCTCTACGACCTTGAGGCCGTCCACAGCAATTTCAAAAACAAGGCGCAGAAAAAGCTGCTCGCCGAGCGCAAAGAACTCCAGCGCGCGCTGAGCAATCTGGAAAACACACTGGCCAAACAACCCCCGGTCCAAGCTGATGTCGCGACCGCAAAGGCGCGTGTCGCCGCAGCAACCGACGCCTTGAAAACCCGCTCCGGGGACATACTTGGCGCCATCCGCTATGCGGACCTCGACAACAAAAGCCTGGTCACCGACGCAAAGTATCTTGCCGACATCCGCGCATCCGTCAGCGAAAACATCATCACCGGAAAAACCACGGGATTCATCAAAGACATCCGCGCCATCGAAGCCGGGGAAACTGCCAAAATCCGCGCCCTGCCACACCTGCAACAACTTGAGAAAGCGCATCAATTGCTTCTGGCGCCGCAAAAACCATTTGCCGCCTATCTTGAGAAATACCGCCTGATCGCATCCGACAACAAGGGGCAGGCAGAAACCCCTTCCACGGCGGCCGAGCGCAAAGAGGCACAACTCACCAAAGCCAGACTCGCCACCACCGAACAGCAACGCAAGATCGACCTGATCAAGGCAGAACGCATCCTGACCGAAACCCCGGATTATGATCGGCTCAACCAAGCGCTTTACGATTCACTCGATGCGCATCTCGAGGTCCAGCAGCAACTGGTCGAGCAGACCAGGATCGCACTCGCCGCACTGCCCAAAGCCAGCGAGTTTGACGGCCCCAAAGCCGGCAGCCGCATTGAGAAGATCAATACGCTGGGTGAAAAATTCTTTGGCACGGTCGAGGCCAAGCGCCACAACATGGAATCCTGGTCGCACCAAACCCCCGTGGGCTACGGCCAGGCACTCAGCGGATTTTTCATGGGTACCGAATGGGTATCGAACTCATCGTGGCAGGACTTCTATGGCGTCCTCCCCCTGCTCGCCGGGTCCTGCCTGGTCGCCCTGGTCGCCATCCTCCTTGCCGTTCCCTTTGCAGTCGGCGGAGCCATCTATGTCAACCGTCTTTCCTCACCCTTCGAACAACGCTGGATCAAGCCGATCATCGAGTTTATCGGTGCCATCCCCTCCATCGTCATGGCCTTCCTCGGGGTTGTGGTCGTGGGTGCCCTGATCCAGGAACACACCCAAAACCCACTACTCAGCTGGATTCCAAGCTTCCCGGTGGAACAGGACAAAACGATTCTCACTGCGGGCATCCTGCTCGCCCTCATGTCGATCCCCACCGTATTCACTCTGGCAGAGGACGCGCTGAACAATGTCCCGAAGGCCTACAAGGAGGCCGCACTCGCGCTTGGTTCCACCGACCTGCAAACCGTCTTCAGAGTCATCTTTCCCAGCTGTGCATCAGGCATCATTGCCGCTGTCTTGTTAGGATTTGGGCGTATCATCGGCGAGACGATGGTTGTCCTGCTGGTCATGGGCGGGCGCATCGCCATACCGGACTCCATTTCAGACCCCGCCCACTCCATGACCGGGATCATGGCCCAGGAGATCGGTGAAGTGGAACAGGGATCTCTGCACTGGAGCGCCCTGTTCATGGTTGGCCTGCTCCTCTTCGTCATTGCACTGACACTGAACTACGCGGCCCAAACCATTCTCAAAAAGCTCAGCAAGCATTCCTGATCTTCACCCCTCCATCATTCCGTCACCCCCATCAGAACCATGGAAAAATCAACCAATCCATTCTACGCGAAGCGCAACTCACAGCACACCAAAGAAACCCTGGTGAAGCTGGTGCTCGTCATATTCACCTACTCCATCATTCTGGCGGCCCTGGGCATCTTCGGGAATATCATCTCTAACGGAGCCCCCGTGCTATGGCAGAAAGGCTGGTCGTTTTTCACCAAAAAACCCCAAACGCTTTTCGTCAACCAGGTCGAGAAGAGCCAGGGCGTGGAAATGCCCGCGAAGAACTTCGATGGCCTGCTGACCAACAACCCGGACGCCGAAAACTGGCTTGGCCATGTGACCCCGTTTGATCAGACCATGGAATTTGTCCAGTTTGACCTGCTGGCCCACTCCCGTATCGGCAACGGCTACCTCAGTGAACTGGAAAGCCTGAATCCCGATTTCCGACTCCCCTACACCGAACGCGATCACCATGCCCGGGTTGGGTTCCAGTTGTCATCCGTCAAAAAAATAAGCCTGGCACACGATGACTACCTCACCCTCCGCCAGGCCGATGCTGATACCGATTCCCCCCTGCTGCCGGCCGACGTCCCGAAGCGCGAAATCAAACTCAACAACTACCGAATCACCATCGCCGCAGGTGAATACCCGCTCAGCAAGGCCGCCCACGACGCCTTGGTGCCCACCCCATTGGTCTTTAAAATGCGCCAAACATTTGCTGACGACGAGCCGGACAAAATCAACCGCACGATTATCCCACGTGAGCAAACCATCACTATTGAAAGCAACACCTACTTCGCCGCCTTTGATGAGGACGAACGCGGAACGCTGCCGCTCAAGTCCGAGCAAGAAGTCCCTTTCCTCCGTATCTTCCATGATATGACCCTGCCTGCAGGCAACCACACCACCACCAACACCGCACTGGCTATCCTGGAAAACTACGGCATCCAGCACCTTCACAACACCGCCACAGGAGCCGTCGTCGTCAACGCCGATGTAACCGGGCTGACCGTGCCAAAAGCATTTTGGCAACAACTCACCGCCGCCAACCCCGGGCTTAAAACGGCCCGCGTAAGCGCCGTCAAACAAACCACTCCCTACATCCGTTTTGACATCACCAAGGACACCGAGATCCAGCTTGATACCGATGACCGCGAAAGCATCGCCTCGGCCAATGCCGCCACCGGCAAGTTCAGAACCACGGGGGAGGAAACGCACTCCTACTCGGGCGGCGGCGTGATCGGCCCGATCGTCGGCACCGGATTACTAGTTATTATCTGTATGATCGTGGCTCTATCCACCGGCATTGCGGCCTCTATTTTCCTGAATGAATACGCCGGCGGCGGATCCTTCGTAAAAACCATCCGCCTCGCCATGCTCAATCTGGCGGGTGTGCCGTCCATCGTCTTTGGTCTGTTCGGCCTCGGTCTCTTTGTCATTCTTGCCCCCTGCGTCACCTCAACCCCCAAAGCCTCAAGCACCTTCATGGTCCCCCTTGTCAAACTCGGCTCAAAACCCGACCTTCGCACCATCGAGGAGCAACATATCCTGGTCGCCGGGCAGTCCGACCTCGGGAGCGACCAGCTCAGCACGCTGGCCGCCGTCCACAGTGACAAATTGATCTACGACGGATGGATCTGGCTCTCTCTGCAGGGCTGGGGCACCTCGCTGATTGCGGGCGGCTTCACCCTAGCGATCATGGTATTACCGGTCATCATCACATCGTGTGAAGAGTCGTTGCGGGCGGTGCCGATGGGCTTCCGGGAAGCCTCGCTTGCGTTGGGGGCCAGCAAGTGGCAATCCATCCGCACCGCGGTTCTGCCCTACGCCTTCCCGGGCATCCTGACCGCTTCCGTATTGGGCATTACCCGTGTCGCCGGGGAAACCGCCCCGATCATGTTCACCGCAGCGGTGGCCGAAAAATCGGAACTCCCGTGGCAGGGTCTGAAATCCACCGGCTTTGATGCCTTCCTCGACTTCCTGCAAAGCTCCGTGCAGGCACTGCCCTACCACATCTACACGGTGGCTGGCCGCATCCCGCAGTCGGAATACACCGAGCCCATGCAGTACGGCTCGGTGATGGTCTTTATGCTCATCGTGATGTTTTTTGCCGCCGTCTCCGTCTGGATGCGCATCCGAATCCGTAAAAAACTCAAATGGTAAGCCACCCGCATCTCCGCTCCCATTTCAACTTCCCCATATCATCTTATGCACCATCAGGAAACAATCAGCAACGAGCCGACGGCCGATCAGGCCGCCCAAGCGGTTACCGTCGACCGCCCCAAGACACCGGACGCGCCGACACGCCAGGACCCGGCCCACTCCGGTCATCCGCATGTGGAATCGGTCACCGAAAATGGCATGGATACCGCCAAGCCGATGATCAAGATCGACAACCTCTCGTTTTCCTACGATCACGGCAAAACCAACACCCTGCACAACATCACGTTGGATTTGCCGGAAAAACAGGTCACTGCATTGATCGGCCCGTCGGGCTGTGGTAAATCGACCCTCCTGCGCTGCCTCAACCGGATGAATGATCTGGTGGAAACATCATGTATCACCAGCGGCAGCATCACCATCATGGAACAGGACATCCACGCCAAAGGTGTCTCCCCCATCGAACTCCGCAAACAGGTCGGCATGGTATTCCAAAAATACAACCCGTTCCCCAAAAGCATCTACGACAACGTCGCCTACGGCCTACGTATTCAGGGGATCAAAAAGAAAAGCCTGCTCGACGACGCGGTCGAACGAAGCCTGCACAGTGCCGCGCTCTGGGACGAGGTCAAGGACCGGCTCAAGGACTCGGCGCTGGGGCTCTCCGGCGGCCAACAGCAACGCCTCTGCATCGCACGCACCATCGCCGTGCGACCCAAGGTCATCCTCATGGACGAACCCTGCTCGGCACTTGACCCGATCGCCACGGCCAAGGTCGAGGAGTTGATGCTCGAACTGCGCAAGGACTTTACCATCGTTATCGTCACCCACTCGATGC
>JARFRT010000179.1 GCA_029287105.1 Akkermansiaceae bacterium
GGTATCCACGCCGGATGTTTGAAGAGGGAACTGATGTTTACAAGCATCATGAAAAAACGTATGGGAAAAATACAGAGTTTGGGTACGATAAATTCATTCCGATGTTTAAAGCCGAGCATTTCGATGCTGAAGATTGGGCAACCCTATTTGAAAGTACTGGAGCGAAATTTGCTGGCCCTCTTGCTGTACATCATGATGGATTCGCGATGTGGGATAGCGAGCTCACACCCTGGAATGCCGCCGATATGGGGACGAAACGCGACATCACCGGAGAACTCGAGAAGGCCATCCGCAAGCGTGGCATGAAGTTCGTCGCGACCTTTCATCACGCCCGCAACCTCCTGTGGCAGAAGGGGGATGGCGAGTGGGCCGGGCACTACCAGTGGGTGAAGGATCACTACCCCCAACTCCTGGAGGATCCGCAACTGGCGTTCCTATACGGTTACATGGAGCCCGCCGAGTTCCACAAGTTGTGGAAGGATAAGCTTGTCGAGGTGATCGACAATTACCAGCCCGACTTGATCTGGTTCGACTCGTGGCTCCATGAGATACCCGAGAAGACCCGCTTCGAGTTCGCAGCCTACTATTACAATCAGGCGAGGGAATGGGGCCGCGAGGTGGTGATCACCCGCAAGCAGGACGACCTGCCCCTGAGTTTTTCGGTCGAGGACTGGGAGATGGGTCGTGCCGACACTCTAACCGAGAACGTTTGGCTGACCGATGATACGATTACCAACGGATCCTGGTGCTACACGCGAGATATCAAAATCAAGGAAGCGGACGAAGTTATCGACACCATGATCGACATCGTCAGCAAGAACGGCCAGTTGCTGCTCAACATTGCGCCGATGGCGGACGGCACCATCCCGGACGAGCAGCGCAAGGTGATTCTCGCGATGGGTGACTGGCTGAAGGTGAACGGTGAGGCGATCTACAATACCCGCCCCTGGCTCGCCTACGGCGAGGGCCCGACCAAGATGAAGCGGGGCGGGCATTTCGTGGGCAAGGTCCTATACGGGGGCAAGGATATCCGCTACACGCGCTCGAAGGACGGCAAGACGCTCTACGTGACGCTGCTGGGCGAAGCTGAGGGCCCCATTGCCCTGAACCGGGTACTCGCCAGAGACTCCGGCAAAGGCAAGGTCTCTCTCCTGGGTTCGGATGCCGAGATCAGGCACGAGATCACCGCCACCGGCCAATTGGTCATTCATCCGCCGAAGGGTGAGTTGCCCAGCCCTTACGCACACTCATTTCGTCTCACCGGCTTCAAATTAGCGCTCGCCGAGTAAAATGCAGATGGACCATTGGCACCCTTCCATTTTATGGCCGACTCAAAGTGAGAGGATCTGAACCAATTGATAGACGATTCCAACGGTCTGTCAATATGCCTCCGGAGTGGAGGCCGACACCGTATCGCACGGCGGGGGCAGCAGCAGTGGTCAGTTCGTGTGGAGCCTGACCCTGACGGACAACTACAGCGGCTGGACGGAACTCTCGGCCCTCTGGGGAGACAGCGGCGCTTTTGCTCGGTCCAGGTGCTTGGTGACGCGGTCGACAGACAGTCCTGCTGGTCGCGACCAAGAAGAACGGCGACCCCCTTCCGGAGGCCGCCGCTCGAATGGTAGCTTTTGCGTGGATCCGCTTCGGGCGGATCAGTTCGGAGTCACCACGAGTCGCACGAAAAACTTGCCCGCGCCCGTCGGCAGGTTGTAGGACAGCGATCCGGCGGTGTTGGACAAGTCCGTATCAAGGGAGTCAACATCGGTCCATGTTACGAGGTCGGGTGAGGTCTGGACGACGAATTGCTTGCCTGCTCCCGTGCCATAGTCGGTATCCGGGATGTTGCCGCCGTTGATCCAGGTGACCGTGCCGCCGACGATGCCGGGCAGGGTGATCACGCCGGTGTCGTCCATGAAGTAGGCGATTCCGTTGTCCACACCATCGAGGTTGAAGTCGCCATCGGCGGTCTCCCCTCCGACGTTGGTGGTCGCCCAATCGGCGTATCCACCGCCACCGCCGGCGGTCGACAGGACCACGCCCATGAATTTGCCGGCAGTGGTCTGGGTGTATGAATACGTGATGGTGTTGTTGCTGCCATCGTTGATGAAGGAGACCGGGGTTACAGCGGATATGGTATCCCCGTTCTCCCAGAAATCATTTCCGGCGATTTGCGCGGTGCTGGCACCCTGCGTCACCACAAAACTGGTATTACGAGTGCCATTGGTACCGTAGATGAAATAGAGGGTCCCCGATGACAGCCCCGTTACATCAATGCTACCACTCAGCGATGAGATGCCATTGATGTGCGTATTGCTGGCAAAGTCCGCCGGATCACCACTCGTCGGGTCAACAGTCGTGTAGACACTTTGTGCGATGAGCGTCTGGTTCTTGGTCGAATCTGCAGTTACAGCGCCAACCCTTGTTCCCACGTTGGCATAACTGCCAGCGCCATTGAAGAAGTTATACTCCGAGACCGTGCCCATGGGCAGTGTGCGCACGGTCGTTCCATCAGTAGCGTAACCAGTGACAAACGAATTTCCGGAATAAACGGATACGGTCCGTGGAGTGGCGGCACTATTGTTGTCGTTAAACTGGATGCCGGTGCCCACGATGAGGGTGCTGACCGGGGTGGTGGCCTCTTTCAGGACCGGAGCGGTGGTGTTGAGTGCGGCGGCGTCATCCTCGGCCACGATGTAGATGTCATAGCTGCTATTCTCACCCAACCCGGTGACCACGTCGGAGGCCTCGGTATTTGCAAGCAGGCTGAAGCTGCCACTTGCCAGAGGTTCGAGATCACCGGCGTCCGTGCCGGCCTTGATCTGCTCCGCAGTCGGCGCGGCGGCACCGTCGGCCACAACCACGTAGTAGGCCGTACCATTCTCATCGATGCTGGCCCGGACCGTGAAGCCGGACGATGTTATCGTGTCCACCTGCGGGTAACTCGCGGTCCAAGTCGGCATTGTTACGTCGGCTGCCGAGGTGGTGATATCCCTCGCGACGGGAGTGGTCAGGGTGAAGAACGGAGCCTCGGACCCAATATTGACATCGTAGTCGGTCAGCGCAGCCAACCCGGTGACCACCTCCCAGGCCTCGGTATCGGCAGTCAGGCTGAAAATGCCACTCGTCAGAGCGGCAAGATCATCCGCGTCCGTGCCGGCCTTGATCTGAGCCGCAGATGGCGCGGTGGCGCCGTTGGCCACGACCACGTAGTAAGCCGTGCCGGGC
>JARFRT010000246.1 GCA_029287105.1 Akkermansiaceae bacterium
CAGAAGACCTTCTCAGCGAAACCCAATTCCAGAAAGTCATTCAGGTCAAACCATCCGCAGGAAGCTCCACCGTGCTCGCACTCGCAGGAAGTGCCTCACCCCTCCTCATCGAACAAGCCATCGGTCGCGGCCATGTGTTTATGTTTACCTCATCGGCGCAACCGACTTGGAACAACATGGCACTAACTCCTGTCTTCCCCATGCTGCTGCAGCAGATGGTAACCTACCTCACTGCACGTGAGTTTGAAAAACCCCGCATGGTCGGAAACTCACTTTCACTCGCCTATGTCGATCAACCAGATGCCAGCAACGCGGTGTTTGACACCCCGGCAGGAGAAACCGTCACCGTGCCCGTAAACGAATACGGCAACCAGTATGTGGCCCTACTCGACCGTGCCGATGAAGCAGGCTTCTACCTCGCCCGGGTAAGTGTGCAGGCACCCAGCATGCCGATCGCCGTCAACGTCGATACGGGAGAATCCAATGTGGCACCCCTGTCCGCCGATGAGCTGGCAAGCCAGTTCGGAGACAGCAACATCATGATCGCCCGCACCGAAGGAGAACTCCTCGATTCCATCCAGCAAGCACGCCCCGGACGATCGCTCTGGCGTTCATTCCTGATTGCCGCCTTGGCCATTTTTGTGATCGAAAGCCTCCTGGCTCACTTCACCACTCACCGCATGCCAAACTTGGCATCCAAATCCTCTAAGGACAAACCTGCGCCAGCAACGGCACTCACCGCGAAGAATTAACAATGATTGATTGGCTCACCAATAATACCCAGATCGAACAACTCATCTGGACGCGCCCAGTTTCATCGGGCGTCCTCATGGCTGCGTTTGGCGCCGTCGTGGCACTGACCATCTACCTCTACATGCGCAGACAAGGTCTGCCGCTGAAGGTGCGCATCTCCTTGGCTCTTGCTAGATTGGTCGTGCTTTGCCTGATCGTCGCCGCCTTGTTCGAACCTGCCGCCATCGTCTCGGAAACGCACACCACCAAACGCCGCCTCGCAGTGCTGGTGGATGTTTCCAAAAGCATGTCTATCAAAGATCAGCGCAAACGCCCGGAAGACGTGGCCGAGGCAGCCACTGCTCTGGACCTACTACCATTTGCTGAAACGAACGACGCGAACAAGGCAGTGACACAGCTCGACTCCGGTCAGCGTCAGAAGATCGCCGCTGCCTCGCGTCTCGATCTCGCCAAGACCCTACTGTCCAAGTCCGCGAGTGATATGCTCGACTCCCTCGGCGAAGACGTCGAGGTCAGCTACTATGCCTTTGGCGACTCACTGCGTATGCTCAGTGACAAACATAGCAATGCTGCAGACGCGCTGAACGCACTCGATGCCAGCGATTCTAAAACTGCCATCACCGATGCTTTGGAAACACTCTCTAACATCGACCGTGACTCCCCACTCTCCGGTGTCGTCCTCCTTTCTGATGGACTCGATACCTCCTCACGCCGATCCGACGAAGCCCTCAACGATCTCGGGCGATACGGCATCCCCGTTTACCCAGTCCCCATGGGGATCAGCGATCCCGACGACGTCTCTATCCGCAACGTAATCATTCAGGAAGTCGCCTTCGCCGGTGACAAAGTCCCCGTCCGCGTCCAGATCCGCTCCAAGGGATATGAGAAACGCATCGCCGATGTCACCGTGCTACTCAACGACCAAGCCGTCGCCACCAAAAGCGTTTCCCTGAAAGGTGGGCTGCAATTCGAAGACCTCTTCTTCAACGTCAATACCCACGAAAAAGGTGCCGCTCAAATCAAAGTCACCATCGATCCCTTCACCGACGAGGCTACTCAGGAAAACAACCAGACCGAACGCAGCATCCGTGTGGTGAATGAAAAAATCAACGTGCTCTGTATGGAAGGCAGCGCCCGCTGGGAATACCGCTACCTCCGCGCCATGCTCAAGCGTGACCCACGGATCAACGCCACATTCATCGCCACCAAGGCAAAACCTGAAATGGCACAAAGCTCCACCGAATACATCCCACGCTTCCCTAACAAACGTGAGGAAGCATTCCAGTATGACCTCGTCATTCTCGGCGACGTCGATGCTGAGTTCTTTAGCGCCGATGAATTTTCCCGCCTCGAAGAACTCATCAAAGAACGCGGCGGTTCACTGCTCATGCTCTGCGGCTCACGATACTCACCCACCAGCTACGCCGGCACACCCGTGGAAAGAATGCTGCCCGTTGAATTCGATCCCAAAGGAAAATGGGAAGAAGTCGATGACAACGTCCACCCTGTGCTCACAGCCGAAGGTAAAAGCAGCCTAGTCCTCACTCTGGAAAATGAAGCAGAGAAAAACGACCGTGTCTGGACCCGCGTCGCGCCCATGGACCGCATCCCACCATTCCTCTCACCCAAACCAGGTGCCACCGTGCTTGCTGAAACCTCGGATTCATCCACCCGCTCCGAACGTTACCCACTCGTAGCCTGGCACCGATACGGCACTGGCAAGTGCATGGTCATGGGCACCGACCGCCTCTGGCTTCTCCGCTTCAAAACCGGAGACAAATACCACTGGCGTGCTTGGTCACAGAGCATCCAGTTCCTCACGCTCTCACGCCTCATGGGTGAACATAAGAGAATCCGACTCGAAACTGACCGCGGCACCTACCGCAGCGGCGATCAAGTCCAGCTCTACGCCCACGTGCTCGATGATGCCTTTGACCCCGTCAATCAGTCCGGATTTGAAGTCAACGTAAGCCTGCAAAATGATTCCGATGCTCCACCACAGCAGGTGACACTGCGCCCCGACCTCGCTAACCCGGGTCTCTACGAAGGCTACTTCTCACCTTCACAACCGGGACGCTACCGCATGGAAGCCAACTCAGCAGACGCCGAGATCTCTAACACAACTGAGTTTCAGATAGCCAACGTTAATTCTGAAATGGCCGACGCCGACATGCAACGTGATCGCTTGCAGAAAATGGCCGACCTTTCCGGAGGCACATACCTCACCGCAACAGACCTGCACAAGCT
>JARFRT010000377.1 GCA_029287105.1 Akkermansiaceae bacterium
CGTTTCCCAGTCGATGCACTGGTCCGTGATGGACTGACCGTAGGTGAGTTCTTCGATGGGGCGGGGGAAGCTCTGGTTGCCCGCCACGAGGTTGCTCTCGAGCATGGCGCCGATGACGTTGCGGCTGCCGGCCGCGCGTTGGCGGACGATCTCGTTGAAGACAGCGGGCATTTTTTCCTGCTTCTTGTCGCAGTTCGCATGTGAGGCATCGATCATGACCGACGGGTGCAGGCCGTGTTTTTCGAGCAGGCCGGTGGTGACGGCCACATCGTCGGCACCGTAGTTTGGCCCCTGGTCGCCACCTCGAAGAATGATGTGGCAGTCGGGGTTGCCCGAGGTGGTGACGGCGGAGGCGACACCCTGCTCACTGACGCCGAGGAATGTTTGTGGCTGGCTTGCCGCCTTGATGGCATTGACCGCGGCCACCAGGTCGCCGGTGGTTGTATTTTTGAACCCGAGCGGCATGGACAGGCCGGAGGCCATTTGGCGGTGCGTCTGGCTCTCGGTGGTGCGCGCACCGATGGCCGACCAGCTGATGAGGTCGGCGATGTACTGCGGCGTGATCGGGTCGAGCAGTTCGGTGGCGGTGGGTAGTCCGATATCAAGGACTTCGCGCAGGAAGAGGCGCGCCTGGCGCAGGCCTTCCGGGATGTTGTCGGAGCCGTCGAGGTTGGGATCCATGATCAGGCCTTTCCAACCCACGGTGGTTCGGGGTTTTTCAAAGTAGACCCGCATGACGATATAGATCTGGTGTTTCACTTCCTCGGCGAGTTTGGCGAGTTTCCGGGCATACTCGACACCGGCCTTGGTGTCATGGATTGAGCACGGCCCGCAGACCAGCAGCAGCCGATGATCGTCGCCACTGAGGATGTTGCGGATGTGCTGGCGGGAGTCGGCCATGAATTCGGCCTGCTCCCGGGTGCGTTCCACTTCGGAGAGCAGTAGGGCGGGGGCAGGAAGCGGGATATTGCTGGAAATGTGGAGGTCGGTGACTTGGGCCATGCCAGAGCATTAAGTTGCAAGTGGTAAGTTTCAAGTTTCAAGTTGCGAAAGGCTCTGCTATTTGTCATCCATGCGAGATAAAGCGATCGGATTGTTACGGGAATTGACGGATGCACATGGTGCCCCGGGCTTCGAGGACGAGGTGCGGGCGATCTTCACAGATGAGCTCGACGGGATGGGCGAAATCAGCACCGATGGCAATGGCTCCGTGTTTTGTGAGGCAGGTGAGGGGCCGCGGGTGCTGCTGACCGGCCACATGGATGAGGTCGCATTCCGCGTGCAGAACATAACGCCCGACGGGTTTATCCAGTTTGTCACACTCGGTGGATGGTGGCCGCACACGCTGCTGGCCCAACGCGTGGCGGTGCGAACCTGGGACGGGCGCAAGGTGCTGGGTGTGGTAGCGTCAACACCCCCGCATTTTCTGTC
>JARFRT010000345.1 GCA_029287105.1 Akkermansiaceae bacterium
AGTTCCCTGTCCCGTGTCCCGCCTCGCGCGCGCGTATTGCTTAAGTTATTCCATCAACTCAGGTTGCAGTTGCCCTCGCGCGCGCGCGTATTGGTCTATAAACTCCCCCTTTTTTTGATAGCCTCACCCCCATTGCTTCGATTCTGACAGCATGACCTCAACCGGAGATTTTTTGTCCTGTTCCATGTCCTGTCTCAAACAGCGCAAAACCGTGCATTTTCGTGCATTTTAGGAGCAGGACAGGATTTTTTCTATCAGAACCAGGAAACGCTGGAACCCCTGCAAACAAAAGGCCCAGAGGTTAATCTGGGCCTTAAAAAAATGGTGCGCAATACAAGATTTGAACTTGTGACCTCTGCCATGTCAAGGCATTGCTCTACCACTGAGCTAATCGCGCATATTGTGCCCGGAGTGACCTCCGGGACGGGCGAAAACTAGTCAGGAGGACCGATGGACGCAAGGTTTTTTTTACCCGATTTTGCGATGACGCCCTCAAAGCGCCCAAACCCTCCAGCACGGCCGCCCGGCCTATTTCCTGACCGGGATACCTTGTGCGGCAAAGAGTTCCTTAGCCTCATGCACCGTGTGTTCACCAAAGTGAAAAATACTGGCAGCCAGGACGGCATCGGCCTTTCCATCCTTGAGGACATCAACCATGTGTTGCAGATTCCCCGCGCCCCCGGAGGCAATGACCGGAATGCCCACAGCCTCACTAACAGCCTTGGTAAGCTCGATATCGTAGCCCTCTTTGGTTCCGTCCGAATCCATGCTGGTGAGTAAAATCTCCCCCGCGCCACGCTGGTAAACCTCCTTGGCCCACTCGACGGCATCAAGCCCGACAGGGGTGCGCCCGCCATGTGTGTAGACCCCCCACTTCCCGGGCCCTTCACGTTTGGCGTCGATGGCAACCACGATACACTGGTTCCCGAACGCCGTGGCCCCCTCGTTGATCAACTCAGGCCGATTCACCGCTGCCGTATTGATACCCACTTTATCCGCCCCGGCCATGAGCATCTCACGCATGTCCTCAACCGAGCGGATACCTCCTCCCACCGTCAGCGGGATAAAGCATTTCTCAGCGGTGCGCCGTACCACGTCGACCATCGTACTGCGCCCATCCGAGGAGGCGGTGATATCAAGGAATACAATCTCATCCGCCTCTTGCTCGTTGTAGGCAACGGCGCACTCGACGGGATCACCGGCATCGCGGAGATCAACGAAGTTCGTGCCCTTGACCACGCGACCGTCGGTAACGTCGAGGCAGGGTATGATTCTTTTGGCTAACATGTTTTAAATGAAGAAATGAATGAGTGAGCAATAGGTGAGTGTATCAGCGAACACCCCAGGCGCCGTAGTGCCTTTTTTGGGCGTGTTGTTCAAGCTCACGCAATCGTTTTTTGTGTCGCGTCGCCGGCGTATTGTCCGGCAGGGCTGCGGGCTTGGTATAAATGCGGGCAAGCCCGTGAGCAACCAATAACTCATGAAGATATCGCGCCCGCCCCTCCCATGGCACAATGATAAATGCATACTGCCGCCGCGCGTCATAGACATTCTCCCAGCTTGTCACCACTTGAAACTTCCTGCCTTTGAGCAACTTGCCGACAAAGATCTTGGCCGCCACACCCACCTGGGTCGTCTCGACTCGGGTCAGCCCCCCCATGGCACGCCCCTGCTGCGCGATCCGCTTATAATTGTCCTCACCCGGGCCATAGGTTCTCGCCGCACTTTCCGGGGCATCGACGTAGTAGAGTCGAAACTCCTTCCGACCCTTCGGGGTCATGACATGGAAACTATCCCCATCGTTTCCTCGATGATCCATCAAGCTGCAATCCTCGAGGGTATCATATCTTGCAGACCCAAGGCGGACCGGGACAAGCCGCTCGGCAATCGCCTGCCGCGCTGATGCGCTGTCGGGAAACAGCATTTCCACATCCTTGTCCCTGACGCCACCCTCGCGACGCTGGGCATCACGCGTTTCGTCGTATTTCATCCAAATCACAACCACGACCAGAAGAACCGTCACAACCGTGCTGAGTGCTCTCTTTGATTTCCTGTTTGCCATGCGATTCAGATGTTTTTCTCAGAGTCCGGCAAAACCTCTGTAGGAGGAATAGGTTCCGGTCGGCACCGGGTGTTTGCGCCAATCTTTTTTCAACCGGCGGTGGGCGCGGATGAAAGTAGTGGGATCCGCCCAATGCGTCAATGTGCGGGGCACGCTGTCACGCTGCATGCCAATCTTCAAATTGTGTCGCATTTCGAAGTGCAGGTGGGCCGGATACATACCACGGTTACTGCCCATCGTACCGATTTTTTGCCCTCGTTTCACGATGTCACCCTTTTTCACGAGAATGCTCCGCAGATGGCCATACTGGGAATCGATAAAGCTGACCTTCCCAGTCTTCGTATCACGGTAGGCATGACGGATCAGGATGCAACGGCCCCAACCGCCGCGGACGTCGTAGGCAAACATCACCACGCCGTCAGCGCAGGTTGAGGTGGCATCACCCAGGTCACTGTCACCACCGCCAACACCATTCCAGTCCTCGCCAAAATGAACGGGGGATCGTAAGCGCATACCACGCGCCTTGTAATACCCTTTGGCATCCGGCTTGCCGACGGGATAATCAAAACCGTCTGCCAACTTCATACGCACCGACGCGTCCGCAACGTGCAGGAGCAAAATGCAGACCAGGGAGGTAAACAGACGAGGCATATCTTGGGGAGTCTGACACAGGTCAGGGCTAGGCTGCGAGCGAGAAATACAGGATACCTGCGATACCCGCCGCGAAACAATACCACGAGAAAACCTCCAGCTTCCCCCGACGCACAGCAGCAAGCACAAGATAGATGGCCAGCAGGCCGACCACCGCGGCGGCAACGGCCCCTGCGAGATAGGCGGAGCTGAAGCAAGACAGGACGGCTTCTTGAACCGCACGCCACCCTTCAAAGCCCTTTTCTTGGTACTCTGCCGTCCGATCCTTCACCGCGACCACCATGCCACCGGCGATCGCCGGAATGGACATGAGAAAGGAAAACTCAGCTGCCCGCGCTGGATTCACCCCCGCGAGCATACCCGCCGTAATGGTGGAACCCGAGCGAGATATTCCGGGAAGGATGGCACAAGCCTGGCCTACCCCCATGATAACCGCCGCCTTCAATCCGACCGCCTCGCCTACGCCTTGATTTTTGAGCATCCGCGGGATGTAAAGCACCAGACCGGTCAAGATCAGCAAGCCTGACACCAGCACCGGGTAATTGTAGGCCGCCTTAAACCAGTCTCCTGCACCCTTGTAGGCAATGATGGCAGGCAGGGTGGCGACTGCCAGCCAGAGGATCATTTTACGCTCCTCGATCATCTCTTTTCTGAATAACGAACAAAACAGGGTCAAAAGACGTTTGTGAAAATACACCAACACCGAGACCAGAGTGCCCAAATGAAGCACCACCTCAAAAGCGATATCCTCCTTGGCCTCCACTCCCACTTCCCTGATCCCCAGCAAAAACTGGGCGAGCACGATATGCCCCGATGACGAGATTGGCAGAAACTCGGCGAGCCCCTGGATAACACCTACGATGATCGCTTTCCAAATTTCCATGGTCAATGATTGCGCCCCCTGATCAGGGCCGCGGTCACGCTAATGGCACTCAGCTCCGCGGGCAAGCGCATTCGTACCCGATCAAAATCACCCGGCGCAAACCACCCTGTCGCTGATATTTCCGCGGCATCACTTCATTCATGATGCCGCCCCAACGCTGGGATTTTCTATTTGCATGATCCCAAAATCCAGACCATATGGTCGAACTATGCGGATTTTCATGTGCTTTCTGGTGTTTCTCCCCCTCACCCTGTCAGCAGGCGAGCACCTGCCACTTTCCACCACATTCAAGGGACAGGAAAAATTCCACCGCATCGCCCGCAAGGCCGTGAAGGGGCAATGGGGCCGACTCCCCATGGGCTCACGCATGGTCAAAGTCGCCAAAGAACTCGAAGGCCTCCCCTACAAATCCTACACCCTGGAAATCGACAACCATATCGAAAGCCCCTCGGTCAACTTCCAGGGGATGGACTGCTGGACGTTTTTTGAAACATGCCTCGGCTTCTGCCGCATGCTTGAAACCCCCAAGCCAAGCTACCAACCACGCGACCTCCTGCGCCAGATCGAATGGACACGCTACCGGAACGGACGCTGCAATGGTAACTATCTCGACCGCATCCACTACCTTGCCGAATGGTATTCTGACAACAAGAAACGCGGCAACATCAAAGACCTGACGCGCTCATTTCCCAACACCCGCATGCACAACAAGTGCCGGGAAATGAGCATCCTCTGGAAAAGCTACCGCTATCTCAAGCACAACCCACATCTCCGCCGGGGAATGGCCGCACAAGAAGCGCGCGTGACCCGCATGCCCGTTTACATGATCCCCAAGCATAAGGTGGCGGGCATCGAGAACCGCCTGCGCAATGGCGACATCATCGGCATCGCCAGTAGCCACGACGGCGGCTTTTGCTCACACGTCGGTATCATTATCAAGGATGCCCAAGGCAGGTCACGCTTCATGCATGCCTCCACAACCTACAAAAAAATCGTGATCGACAGCACCATCTCCGGCTATCTCGGCCAATTTAAAAAACACGCGGGAATCCTCGTCGCGAGGCCGCAATAAGCCGGCAGCCATCGGCCACACGACCTCAGTCCGCCCCGGCGGCGCAGAGAGCCTCTGCCACCTCACGTGCATCGGCATCGGCATCCATCAAGGTCTGGAGATCACCCGCGCCTTGAACAGAGTGTGCATCCATCACCTGCTCCACCACACGCCAAATATCGGGGTAGCCGATTTCACCATCGCAGAAGGCATCCACCGCCACCTCATTGGCGGCGTTATAGACGGCGGGCAAGGTGCCTCCCGCC
>JARFRT010000354.1 GCA_029287105.1 Akkermansiaceae bacterium
AGACCACGCAACCCCTCGTCATCCTGCAGCAACTTCAAGGTCAGGATCAGCAGATCATCAAAGTCCATCGAGTTCGTCGCCTTCTTCTTCTTCCGATAAGCCCTCCTCACCTTCTTGATCTCCTCAAGCCACTCCTCAAGATGCGGATACCTCAACCCAATGATCTCATCGATCTCCTCATAGGTGTTTTCCGCAAGACTGAAAATAGAGGCCAACAAGTCGGCCTTGGGAAATCGCCGCCCCCCCGTATCCACATTCAACCCCTTCACCACCTCAGACAGCAACGACTTCTGGTCGTCCCGGTCAAGAATCGAAAACGACCGGGTAAAGCCAAGCTCATCCGCATGACGACGTAGAATGCGGTTGCCAATCGAGTGGAAAGTACCACTCCAAAGGGAACTGATGTCCTGCGGCACAAGCTCTTTAACACGCTCCAACATCTCACGCGCCGCCTTGTTGGTGAAGGTCAACAGCAGGATGTTGCCGGCCTCAACCCCCTGATCCAACAAATAGGCCACCCGGTGCGTCAACGTCCGCGTCTTGCCAGAACCCGCGCCCGCTATCACCAGCGCCGGACCCGGCCGCGCACTGACGGCAGCATATTGCTGCTCGTTAAGCTCCGCAGCATAGTCGATCCCCGACGCCGCAGGCTGCTTGCTTGTTTTTATCCGGTATTCACGCGACATGGTCGTAAAAGCTACCAAGGCTACGCCAAATGAGAAGTGGCAATATCAGCATTTCTACCGGGAAAATCAAGCGCAGGGGAAAAATAGACCCGCTAACCGCAGCGGCCGCAAAAAAAGCCGGAATTCCGCCCGCCCAAATACCCTGAAACCCGGAAACCGCTTAAAAAACAGAGCCACAAGTGCCGCCCCCAAGTCCCGTCCAATCCGACCGGTGGCCGCCAAGGCTGAACCCGCAATGATGACCGCCAATGGTCAACAGGCACCCGACCACCCTCCGGCAATCAACCACGAATCACCCCACTCAGGCGGCAATCTCATAGTGCTCGGCAATGTCGCGCAGGATGCGGTCACGTCGATCGCGCGCACTGTCCAGATCACGCGTCTTCAATGAAAACCTCAGTCGCTCCGAGGTCGCATCATTTTTATGCACCGTCAGATGACACCACCACACGCCACGGTTATTCCATAGATGGTGGTTAGGGTTCTCTTGATTTACGCGTAGAGCTAATCTCGTTTTAGTTCTGGCCATGTTTTTGTGTTATCAATTGGGAAATAGTCCTCTCAAGGGCATAGTCAGCAGGGAGGGAGAGGCGAGGAAGGGTTGAGTGCGTTCGTGGCTCGTATAAGGTCTTTCCCAAATGCACGCAACTCTTTTTACTCAGGGAATCTACGACTGACAAGTTGACTGTTTTGTATGTTTATAATCTTACTAAGGTATAGGTGTTTGTGAGCTCTCAACCGGACTTCCATCCGTTCAGTGATCATCAAAGCTACCCGTCCCGCCCCATTGACAAGCAGGAAGTATTCCAGCTTTCCAAGAATCACCCCTTTTTCTCGTCGCAAGCAAAAAAAACCTCCTATCACAGCAATTCGAGCGCCTCTTCCAGACAGGCGAGCAACTGCTCTGATTTTTCCGATCCTGCCGAAATACGGATCATATGGCGATCCACGCCACAGCCCTCGGCCCACTCAAGCTCATCATAATGCGCCAGCAGCGTGTACGGGCAGGCAATACTGAAGTCGGTCCCCAAGCTTGGCCCCTTGGACATCCTCAAGGCATCGTAAAACTTCGCGGTTTTCTTTCGGTTCTTCAGCACCAGGGACATCAAGCCCCCATAGCCACCACCCTTGCGCTTGATCGCATTGTACAAACCAGGCGTGGTGAACTTCGGATACCAGATTTTTTCAACCGCCGGATGCGCCAGCAAATAATCCGCAAGAGCCTCCCCATTGGCATTGGACTCGCGTATCCTCCGATTAAAACTGCTGATATTGCGGGCCAATACCCGCGCATCAGATGCAAAAAGCCGAGTTCCCCCGGGACAATCCTCACCAAAAAACGCAAGCAACTCAGAATACATCGGCGACTCCGGACAAAGCGTCACCTGCCCCGCCATCACGTCCCCTTTTCCCGACACCCACTTGGTCAGGCTGGAGGTCACCACATCCGCATACTTGTTCACCTGGACATTCGCCACCGAACAAATCGTGTCATCCACCACCAAAGGCACCCCCCCATCCCGACACGCCTCAGAGACCGCCGCAATATCCACCGTGCGGAGCAGCGGGTTACTCGGAGCTTCACAGAACACGGCAGAAAACTCCCCCTTGGCAATACGCCTCAACGCCTCTACAAACGACTCGCCTTCCGCTTCCGTCAAAAAAACGACCCCATTCCCAAAAAAATTCTGCACCCTCATGGCATCCACATAGGGAAATTCCAATTGCAGCGACTTCTTGCCGGGAAAGAGCTTGGTCAGCACCCGATAAATGGCAAACATACTCGCCATCCCGTTCTCATAGAGAAATACATCCTCCGGCGCATCATTGCCAAACGCGGCAAGCCGACTCCGCAGGCTGCGCACCCCAAACCCCCTGGTCTCCTGCCCGTGAATCACACGCTCAGCCTGCCGACTGCTGACAATCTCCCCCGTGTAACGCCAATACTCCATGGCCACCGGATAGTCGGCCTCACTCACCACCAACGCCTGTAACCCCTCATAACTCGCTATCCTCGATGCCGAGCCGCTGCGCTTCTCAACAAACCTCTGCGCCCGCTGCGCAGCATCACGCGAGGGAAATACCACCACCCTCGATCCCTTGTCAGCCAATGCTCCGGTCGCCTCGGCAAACAACCTCTCCGTCGCAGGATGCAGAAAAAACCTCGGATAGCCAGCGCGCATGCGCCGAATCACTTTATCCCGCTTCTCTTCGTAACCCAGCACCGCATCCCAGGTGGGTAGACACACCGAACAGGCATGCTGCGTCTTAGGCAAGGGCATCCCGGTATCCACCTCCATAAAAGCAGGCTCTGTCTTCAAATCTCTCAAAGTATGGGCTGGGCAATAATCGAGCCACCACAGAATGCAAGCTCATATACCGGCCACCGTCATAACTCAAAAAAACCGCATCGCACGCCCCCACGGCAAGTCCATGTAAAAAACAGGTAAATTCTCCCGCTTTATCGACTTTAATGGACAAAAAACCCTCGCCCACAGCGTTACATTTATGACTAATCCTCTGGCAATGGATCTAAGTCCATGAAAAGCTCGCGCAAATAGAACGATTAGCATTTGCCCGGGCTGCCAGCATGGGCAATGTTTGCCGCAGATTCACCAACGATTCACGACCGATCCACCAACGATTCACCGCCCTCCCCCGGAGTTATGCCAGAAAATCAGCCACATTCCCAACCTCCCCACCAAGCCCCCATCCCGGAAGGTCTACGCGACCAACTGACGCAATTTAAAAAACGGCTCTGGCAAATCAAGATCGCCGAAGCCATCCTCGCCGGCTTCTTTGGCCTGCTCTTCTCCTTTCTACTCGTCTTTGGACTCGATCGGTTCATCGAAACCCCAACCAGTGTACGCCTCGTCATCCTCGTCCTCGGCGTCTCCCTCTTCGCTGTCTTTGCCCCCTACTGGATCCACCGCTGGGTTTATGGCCACCGCCGCGAAAACCAACTCGCCCGCCTGATCTCCCGCCGCTTCCCCAAACTGGGCGACCGGCTACTCGGCGCCATCGAACTCCAGGACCAGACCGAAACCAAGGACACCCTCTCCCCCGCACTCCGTGCCGCCGCCATGCTCACCGTGGCCGCAGATACCGCCGACCGCGATCTTGGCCAGGCCTTACCCGCCGCCCGCCACCGCAAATGGTCCCTCGCCGTCATGCTGCTCTTCCTGGTCGCGGTCGGCTCGCTGGTCAGCGTCCCGGATGCCAGTATCAACGCCCTCAAACGCTGGCTCATGCCACTCGCCGATACCGATCGATACACCTTCACCCAACTCGACCTCTCGAGTATCAACACGCCCCATCACATCCCCTACGGCGAGTCATTCAACCTCACCATCCCCCTCGCCGCAGATACCCAGCGCCGCCCGCAAACAGCCCGCGCCCGCTACGGCGACAGCGCCTGGGTCGAAGCCAAACTCAACCGCGGCCAATACACCTTCACCTTCCCAGGCCAACGCGCCCAGGACAAGCTCCATGTCGAGGCCGACGACGCCCGCCACAGCCTGCCATTTGAACCCGTCATCCGCCCCGCCATCGAAAACATCCGTGCAGCAATCAAACTCCCGACCTACCTGGAACGCCCCGATATCAATGCCAACCTCCAATCCGGTTACATCACCGTGCTCGAAGGCAGCGACATCAAAATTCAAGCAATCACCAGCCGCGCCCTCTCCTCAGCCACCGCATCCGTCGTGACCCTCCCGAGGGAAACCGACATGGAGGCACCGCCCACAGAAACAGGCGAAGACGATAGCTCCTCAGCAGAGGTAACGCCTCCGGCAGCAACACCCAAACCCGAAAAACTCACCCTCAAAATAAAGGGCAGGACAATCACCACGCCTTCCGTATCCATCACCAGCCACTCGGTCCTTATTCCCATGCAGTGGGAAGATATCTACGGCCTCAAGGCAGATGCTCCCCTCAAACTGCGCGTGGAAAGCACCCAGGACCAGTTACCCTCGACCTACATCCAGGGCATCGAACGCCAACACATCATGCTCGCCGAGGAAACCATCGAATTCGAAGTCCTCGCCGAGGACGACTACGGACTCAAGGCCTGCGGCATTTCATGGCAGGGCGAATTCACCAAGCCCACGGGCGGCACACCCGCTCAAGGCGAACTCACCCTCGAACAAGGCAACTCGACCCGCACCAATCTCAACAAGCCGTTCTCATTCTCCCCCGCAAACCTGGCCATCGAGCCGCAAAAACTCACCCTCCGTTCCTGGACCGAGGACTACAAACCGGGACGCGGCCGGGTCTTCTCCGAACCCGTCGTCATCTACATCCTCACACGCGACGAACACGCCCAGGTCCTCAAAAATGAGTTTGACCGCGCCATCGGCGAACTCGAGGACATCGCCCGTAAGGAACAAAACCTGAACGACGAAAACCAACGCCTCGATAACAAGAAGGACAAAAACCTGCAAAGCGAAGCCGGCAAGAAAAAACTCCAGGCCCAACAGGACGCCGAACGGGATAACAAGGAACGGATGCAGGAGCTGACCCAAAAAATGGAGAAGCTCTTCAAGGACGCAGTCCGCAACGGCGAAATCGACAAAAAAGCCCTCCAGAAAATGTCGAAAGCCCTGCAAGCCATGAAGGAACTCTCCAATACCGACCTGCCCAAGGTCGAACAGAAACTTCAGGACGCCCAAAGCCAGCGCAATACCCCCAAAAAATCAGAGCAGGACCTCAAGGACGCCATCGAGGCACAGAAAAAGGCCATCGAGAAAATGAAACAGGCACTCAAGGACGCCAATGAAGCCAACCAGAACTTCGAAGCCAGCACGTTTGTCAACCGCCTCAAACGCGCCGCCAGCGAGGAAGATGGCATCGCATCCGCCTTCATCAGCATGATCAACAAAGTCATCGGTAACGAGTATGACCAACTCGACCCCGTCGAACAACGCGCCGTCAAGCAGTCCTACGACCAACAACGCCAAACCGCATCAGACGTCCGTTGGATCCAGGAAGACCTCGCCCATTACCACGCCCGCACCCAGAAAGAGGAACACAAAAAACTCGTCGACGATATGCGCGCGTCACAAATCAACGAGGCACTCGAACAACTCTCTCTCCACGTCTCCGGCAATGTCTCATTCACAAGCATCGCCGAATCCAAAAAATGGGCCGGCCAACTCAAAAAATGGGCCAAGCAACTCGAAGGAGATAATAAGAAATCCGGCGGCGGCGGCGGTGGTGGCGGCGGTGGCGGCTCACAGGAAGACCAGGATTTTGAATTCATGCTCAAGGTCATGCGCATGATCCAAAAAGAACAGGACATCCGCGCCCGCACGCGCGCACTCGAAGACCTCCGCCGGACACTTAAGCCCCAAACCCCCGTCACCAAACCCTAACTTCCAACCCCAATCAAATCATGAAACACCGTATCACCGCCCTTCTGGTCAGCACCCTCGCCGTCCCCGCGATGCTGGC
>JARFRT010000395.1 GCA_029287105.1 Akkermansiaceae bacterium
GTCATCACTCCCGGTGACGCCGGTTTGCTCGCGTCGCCCCCGCTCGAATGCGGTGTTTGCGCCGCAGCAGGAGTTGCGGCAAGCCTCGCTTCTGCCAGCCCCTTCTCAAGCCAGTAGAGCCGAATCGAAAGCTGGACAACAAATGATTCCACCTGCGCCGCGGGATCTGATTTTTCCTGCGCCTTCATCTGCGCACTTTCGAGTATTTTCCGGGCATCGGTCGCGGGAACATCCATCGATCCCTGCCCCCCAAAGGCGAGCACAGTCCGTGACGGGTCGCCCAGGAAACAAAATACCACCACGGACAGGGGGCCATCGGAGTAGCGCTCACTTACCAGCTTCTGCAAGGTGTACGGCGCGGGGATTTCCTGCTGGGCATCGAAAAGATACATCCGTATATCCACCTTGGAATCGTCGGCATGATACTCAAGAAAACCCTCCCGGTCCAATGACTCCTGCATACTAAGCAGCCTCTGGGGATCCACCAAATAACCCTCGGCAGAAGGGGCTGAAGCCAAAAAATAATCCGCCAAATACTCCTCGGGAATAACCTTAGGGTCGTAATCGGGCTCGGGAACCACTGGCTCAAGCGAAGGCACTTCAGGTTCGGGGGCCACCCTGGGCTCGGGTCGCTCAGGCGAATCCTCCACCAGAAGTGCCGCGCCGGGAATCAGTTCACCCTTTTTCAGCAGGGCCCGGTCATCCTCCCCCCATGTGGGAAGCGATAGGGCCGGCAGGACTTCCGTCGGCAGCAAGAATACCAGCACGCCGACAACGGCCATGGCGCGGCCTGCGACGCGGTGCCGCGGGAGGAAACAGACCCTCAATCCGGCGAAATCGTTCACCTCACCACCTCCTGTTCCTGTTGCACCTCCTGCTCGCTCCCCTCATGGCCCGACCGGATCCGTTGCAGGATCTCACCCATCCCCTGCTGATTGCCACCGGCGAGCCGCTCAAAGTGTTCCGGGTTCCGGTTCGCTTGGCGCGATCGTTTCCGTAACACGGCAGAGAGCATGTTGATGATCATACGCAGTGCTTTAAGATGATTGCCCTGTAAAAGATGAGGGTGTGCCTTCGACAATATTTTGAAGGTGTCATCCTCGGTAAGATAAACATCCAACAGATAGCCAAACGAAATGGTGGCCACCTTCGCGTGCACATCGACAACCAGCAAAATCCCGCCGTCGTTCGGCCGACCCAAGTCAACATCCTCGTATGCGCCATGGTTCAGCAACCACATCCCGAATTGACGAATATTCGACATCTCGTCCAGCGCCCCGTAATACACGCTCAAAAACAACTGGGGGAAGTTTGCCTCAAATTGCTCGAACCACTTCTCCGCACTACGCCGCTCTTTCATCCGCAAGACGCCAGCGGCATCACTGAGCCGCCTCATCCTGACCTCACCCGCACCATACTGCACGCCAAGGTCATGCATCGAAAATCCACAGTGCGGGCACTGTGCCGCACTGCGATGAATCCTCTGTACGCAACGGGGACACTTCATTTCAGCACCCAGCTTAGTCACAGCCGCCCCACTTTCCAAGTCCAGAAACCAAGGAATTGTAAATAATCAGGAAATCCTTACGACTCGACATCCAGCCGTTGCCCTCCAAGCTTCCGTGCGCAGGTGCACGGGGCCTGCCGACGGCGGCAACGGCGGCAACGGCGGTCAGGAAATGACCGGGGCGCCGCGTGGCTATTCCTTGTCGCTGTCGATGGCTTTGTCAGTGCATTCTTCGATCTCTTTTTCAGCATTGCAATGCTGGCAGTGTGGCAGCAGGGAGTGCCGGATCTTGTGGCACTCCGGACATTGCTCGAACAGCGCCGTGCCGCAGACGGGGCATGCGTATGCCTGCTCTTCGGGAGCATTCTTGGGAAGCACCACATTATTGACGGTGCGCCTTGTCCAAAACAGAAACTTCCGAGGTCCTGTTCGGATGGGGTACTCGCAAATGGGGCACAGGAACCGTTCGTATGCTTCGCGGTATTGCTTGGTTAACCACTGGGCCTTCGGGAAGGCAACCACTCGAATGAAGTGGATAAGGATCTTCACAACGGCGATGAGGCAGCCGATGATGAGCACGTACTTGAAGTATCTGGTAGGAAAGTACTCATGGATCACCAGCGTCACTTTGAGAAGTGTCGCCACGCCAAACCCGAGAAACAGAGGGAAGTAGATGCTACTCCGCTTCCTGACGACGAGGAACGCGCCAACGGCCAGCAGAGGAATCAGAACCAGAAGCTGGAGACATGCGAGACGGATGTTGTGCTTCTCGCTGAGTTCCCGATATTCCTCCCTTGCCGGCTGCCGCTGCCGCTCGATCTCTTTCTCCTTGGCCCGCTTTTCCGATTCAAGTGTTCGTCTATTTTCCGTCAGGCGGGAGAGCTCCGTATTGAGGGCCTGGTATTGCTTCTGACTTTCTATAAAATGGGCCAAACTTGCCGACAGGGTTGCCTGTTCCTTTTCCGGGAGTGACGCGGACTTTTGAACCGTGATCTTTTGGAGTTCGATCAACTGGTTGATGGTCTCTTGAAGGTTGCGTGAGCTGTCGCTCACAATCTTCATTTCATCACGCTTGTTCTTGATGCTCCTATCGACTTCGGCAATCTCCGATTCCAGTTCCTTGTGCTTGGATACAAGTTCTTGATCAACGTAAGTCTTCTCAATTTCGCCGTACTGAGGACCTTCGATGGACTCGATATCTTCGACCAGAAACCCAAGCACCCAGTAGACGAGGATCGCCAGTATCACGGTGAAGAGACGAATCGAAAAGCGATGAATCCATGGCCCCTTCGATTTTTGCTCCGTGCTCATAATCTTCTCCGACGGGTCAACCTAAGCCCTGATGGCGATCGGGTCTAGTTCAAATTCGGACGGCCCGACTGGTATCGGTGATGACACATGCGGCGCCAACGGCTGTGCGGGCATGAGCCCGCTTGACCGCCTGGAACGGGGCGGATTGGATTCCCCCACTGACTGTCAGCCACCCGCTGTCAGCCACTGGCTTTACTCACCGGCTTTACTCACCGGGTTTGCCATCGGCTTGTCCCCCGAGCGGGATCATGTGTGCCTTGATGTCCGCGAGGCGTTTTTTGGCGAGCGCCTGCATTTCCTGCACTTTCTCGGGATGCTTCCGACTGAGGTCGGTGAGTTCCTCGTTTTCGTTAGCGAGATTGAACAGGACGGGGCCGGTGCCGGCATCGTTGGGGAGTTCGGCGCCTTCGTGGTTGAGGAAGAGCTTCCAGTCACCGACGCGGATGGCGTGGAAACCGGTTTTACCGTGCCAGTAGAGGAGGTCCTTGCGCGGGTGCGGCGCGCCCTCTTTTCCGGTGAGTGTATCCCAGACATTGAGACCGTCGATGACCGGGCTGTTGTTGCTGATCAATTTCAGGTCGATGCCGCAGGCGTGACTCAGGCTGGGCAGGAGGTCGATGGCGGCGATGAGTTGGTTGTTTGCCTGGCCGGCGGGAATGACGCCGGGCCAGCGGATGATGCAGGGGACGCGGGTTCCTCCTTCCAGAGCACTCCATTTTTTACCACGGAAGGGGTCGGCCTGGGCCAGTTGTCTTCCCTGCGGGCCGTTGTCGGATAAAAAAACGACGATGGTATTCTGGTCGAGTTTCTCGGTTTTCAGGGTGTGCAGGATTTCGCCGATGCGGTGGTCGAGTTCCTCGACGACATCGCCGTAGTCGCGTATTTTCGCCTTGGCACCGTCGCCGTCAAAGGCGGACTTGCCTTTCCAGTCGGGGTGCGCCTCCACGGGGAAATGGGGTGCGGTGAACGGGAGGTAGAGGAAGAAGGGTTTTTTCTTGTTGGCTTGGATAAAGCGGATGGCCTCGGTGGCGAACTTCTCACTGAGCAAGCGATTCTCGAAGGGTTTTTCCACTACTTCGTCGCCACGCCAGATCGTCTGGGTCTGGTTGTTGCTCTTGTTGAGGTAGTAGGTGGTATCAAACCCTTGCCGATGCGGCCGGAACGGTTCGCTGTCGCCCAGATGCCACTTGCCGATAAGTCCCGTTTGATACCCATTGCCCTTGAAAACCTCGGCGATGGTCAGCGCCTTGGGGCTGAGTCCCTGCTTGGTGCTGATCAGGTATCCCACGACCCCCTCGGTCCAGCCGAGTCGGCTCGGGTAGGCGCCGGTGAGCAGCGCCATGCGCGAGGGTGTGCAGACGGTGGCACCGGAGTAGAAGCTGGTGAGCCGGACGCCGTCCTTCGCCAGTTGGTCGAGCGCCGGCGTTTTGATCTTGGGGTGGCCGTAGCAGCCGAGGTCGTGGTAACCGAGGTCGTCGGCCATGATCAGGATCACATTCGGGGCCCGGGATTCCGCCGGGGCAGGTGCTGCCGACGCAGGCGCGACAATCAATGTGAGCAAACAGGCGAGGAGGGTGGAGCGGGTCATGGTGGGAGCTTGTTGGTTTGAATAATTCGGGTGTCGATGGCTTCGGTGAAATCAGGCTATTTCCAGTCGTCCGTGCGGAATGGGGAGGCTGGCAGGCCGTCCTTGTTCCTCAGCGAGCCGGTGGCCTGGCTGGAGAAGGCGTAGCGCACGGCGGCCGGCTGGCTGACCCCGGGCGACCCGACGACTATCTTATTACCAATGATGACGGCGGATGCTTGCACAAATTTTCGGTCGGCTCCAGCAATTTCAAAATCCTTCAAGCCGCTGTCGCCGTAGACGGCTAAGCCGCCGCCGACGTGATCGAAATGCAGGATGGCTTTACCATCCTTAACGACCATTTCCCTGAACCGTGGCCCTTCGCAGGCGACCTTGACGCCGTAGTCCTTTGCCAATGCCAGGAGCGCGAGGCGGCGACCGACCTCCTGCTTGTTTTTCGGATGGATGTCCTTGAGATTGCCGATGTCGGCTGTAACGACCATCCCGGACTTCCTGATCGCCAGGGCCGCGAGCTGTTGTTCGCGGAGGTAAGCGGCATTCTGCTTGTAGCGGTAAGGTGCGATCTGGACGTAGTAAAATGACAGGTCGCTTTTGAAGCCGTCGCGCCAGTCGGCGACCAGCGCCTGCATCAGCCGCTTGTAGGTCGCGGGTGATTTGCTGTTGCTTTCACCCTGGTACCAGATCGCCCCCTTCAGGGTGAAGGGCATCAGTGGTGCGATCATGCCATTGTAAAGTCGGGTGGCAATCCCTCGGGCGTTGGGTTGGTCGGGTTTGTCTTCGCCCTTGTGGGCGATTTCACCGAAGCCTGCCTGGACAAGGTGTTTTTTACCGACCCAGGGTTCGATGGCGGTGCCGCCCCATGAGGCATCGATGATACCCACGGGCACACCGAGGTCCCTGTGCAGTTTTCGGGCAAAAAAGTAAGCGGTTGAGCTGAAGTGCTTGACGGTCTCGGGGGTGCAGTTCTGCCACTTGCACGGCGGGATCCTGACGCCGTAGATCAACACACCCGGCTGGACGTCCCTCTGCGGTTCCTTGCTGGCGACATTACCCACCTGAAAGAGGCGGATTTGCGGGTGATTCGCAGCGGCCAGCTCCGACTCCCAGTCGTTGATGCCGGTGTAGGCGGAGGATACCGGTGCGATCGGCATCTCCATGTTCGACTGGCCGGAATCAAGCCAGACCTCGCCGAACAGAACGTCCTCCAGCGTGATCGTGTTCGAGGATGTTAGTGTGATGGTGTGCGGCCCGCCGGCCTGGCCGGTCTTGAGTTTCGCCGACCAATCACCGTCGGCATCCGCTTTGACGGCGATGGGTTTTTTCATCCAACTGCAGGAGATGGTAACGGCTTCCCCCGGATCGGCCGCCCCCCAGATGGCGGCCTGGGACTCCCGCTGCAGGACCATTCCGGATCCGATCACCTTCGGCAGCGTGATCGCGGCGTCGAGCGTGGATGCTGCCAACAACCCTATCAGCGCGAGGGTCAGGGCGGGTAATGGTCTTTTCATCATGGCAACTCCCCTCTTTTTCAAA
>JARFRT010000422.1 GCA_029287105.1 Akkermansiaceae bacterium
CCCCAATTGGACGTGACCACCACCCACCCTCGGCGCAATTGATTGCCCCATGACACCCTTCCATTGAGGAATTTCCCGTTTTCCGTTTTGGCCGTCTCTCCGCTTCGCCCCTCGCAAAGAGGATGAGACCAACGGAAACCATTTCCCATTTCCCTCCCATTTCCCATTTCCCACCCAATCCATGAGCGACTCAACCACACAGGATAGCCATCCTGACCTGCCCGAGCTTCCAGCCGATGCCACCAAAGCACCGGCCAAAAAGAAGACCGCCAAAAAAACCGCCAAAAAAGCAGCTAAAAAAGCCACCAAGTCTGCGAAAAAAACCGTCAAAAAAGCGGCGAAAAAGGCAGCGAAAAAAGCCACCAGCCGGGTGGAGGCCAAGGCCACGGAGCCCGCCCAGACCGAACTCCCGCTGCCAACACCAGTTCCACCCACGCCCGAACCCCGGGGAACAAAAACAGCCCCCGCAGAAAGCCATTCCGCCGAATTTCACAGCACATCCGAAACCCGTGCTGACCACGACCAAAGACCTCCCGGACCACCCAAAATGGGACGTGTCAAAGGCCTCGGCCCGGTGAACAAAAAAGCCAAACAGGGCAACCACCCCGACCGTAACCGGCGTGGGGAACAAGGCGAACAACGCCAACAAGACGATCATTCACCACGCGAGGGGAGAAACAACAGGGGCGGCAACGGACGTAGAGGGAATAAAAAACACTCCAACCGCGATCACCAAAAACGCGACAACCGCGATAACCGCGATAACCGCGATAAACGTGACAAGCGTGAGAAACGAGATCGCCCGCCGAAACGCGAGGTCATACTCACCGGTGAAGCAGTCGACGTCAACGGCATGCTCGAGATCGCCCCCAAGGGGTTCGGCTTCCTCCGGGTGCCCGAAAAAAACTTCGAACAATGCACCAAGGACGTCTTCGTCCCACCCGACTTCATCCGCAAACACGGACTCCGGCCCGGAGTCTGGATCGATGGCACCTGCCAGGAAGGCTCACGCGGCCCCCAACTCACGTCCATCAAAACCATCAACGGGCTCGACCCCAATGAAGCATTCAAGCTCCCCCACTTCGAGGAGCTCAAGGCCATCAACCCCAACCGCCGCATCGCCTTCGAGTCCACCCCCGAGCGATACACCACACGTGTGCTCGATATTATCGCACCCGTCGGCCGTGGCCAACGCGGGCTGATCGTGTCGCCACCCCGCTCCGGGAAAACGACCATGCTCCTTCACATGGCCGAGGCGATCCACGACCAGTATGACGAGTCCATCCACCTCATCATCCTGCTGGTTGACGAACGCCCGGAGGAGGTCACCGAGTTCAGACGCTCTCTTCCCGGTGTGGAAATCTACGCCAGCTCCAATGACGACCCCGCGCGTAACCACGCCCGTATCGCCGAGCTGTGTATCGAACGTGCCAAGCGTCTTGTCGAAGGCAACAAGGATGTCCTCATCCTCATGGACTCCATCACCCGCCTCGCCCGCGCCTACAACAACGCCAGTGCCGGTGGCAGCAAAGGCAAAGGCCGTGGTTACCAGTCTGGCGGCATCGTCGCCGGAGCACTGGAGATGCCGCGCCGCATCTTCGCCGCGGCTCGCAACACCCGCAACGCCGGCTCCCTCACCATTCTTGCGACCGCGCTAATCCAAACAAACTCCCGCGCCGATGAAGCCATCTTCCAGGAGTTCAAAGGCACAGGTAACATGGAACTTGTGTTAGACCGCCGCGTCGCCGAGCAATACATCTACCCCGCCGTCGACATCTTTAAGTCAGGCACCCGCCGTGAAGAGCTCATCATGGCAGATCACCTGCTCCACAAAATCCACCTCATCCGCCGCGGCCTGGCGGGACACCGACCCGAAGAAGCAATGGAACGCCTGCTTTTCTTCCTCAAAAAATTCCCTAATAACACCCAGATGCTCATGGAGATCAAGGGGTGATCGGCGGAGCCGATCGGCATTGGGCATTAGTCATTGGTCATTAGTCACATCCTGACTAATCGACCAATCAACTAGTCAACCAATCAACTAGTCAACCAATCAACCAACTCATGTCCACAGAACTGACACGTAACTTCTCTATCATCGCTCACATCGACCACGGTAAAACCACCTTGTCGGATCGATTGATGCAGTTCACCCAAACCGTTGCCGAGCGTGATCAACAGGATCAACTGCTCGACGCCATGGATCTGGAACGCGAGCGTGGTATTACCATCAAGTCGCATCCCGTCACCATGTCCTACAAGGCCAAGGATGGAGTGACCTACCAGCTGAACCTGCTCGACACTCCGGGCCACGTCGATTTCTCCTACGAGGTTTCCCGCTCCCTCGCTGCCTGTGAAGGCGCCCTGCTGATTGTCGATGCCGCCCAAGGCGTCGAGGCGCAGACCATGGCCAACCTCCACCTCGCCAACGAACAGGAACTGACCATCATCCCGGTGATCAATAAAATCGACCTCCCCAGCGCCGACCTGCCCAAGGTTCATAAACAACTCGAGGACATCATTTGCATCCCCGCCGAGGAAGCCATCCCGGCATCCGCCAAAAATGGTATCGGGATCGAGGATATCCTCGAAGCCGTGGTCCAGCGCATCCCCGCCCCCGTCGAACACGAGGACAAACTCCTGCGCGCCTCCGTGTTCGATTCCGTCTATGACCCGTTCCGCGGCGTGGTCTCCTACGTGCGTGTCATGTCCGGCAG